>CAZMGA010000009.1:0-27899 GCA_964565725.1 uncultured archaeon
ATGATTGTAAATTTAATATAGATAATTTGAATTCTAAAATAAGAGAATTTAATGAAAAGAATAAAATTTGTAAAGTGAAAAATTTAGAATTGAAACTAGATAACATTGAATTAGATTTAAATTGTTCAATTGAAAGTAATATAAATTTTAAAAAGAAATATACTTATAATCAACATTTAGTATATAGGTATAAATTTTCTAATATTTTATTTAACTGTGTGTTTGAAGATGAAGATATTTAAAAAGAATTACATTTTTTCTAAAACTTTTATTCTATCTTCTATTTTTGGGTGTGTGGATAATAAATTACTTAATTTTGGACCTGTAATAAATAGTTGAGATACCATTTGGTTTGCCTTTGTTTTTTGTCCATTTTTTGAATAATATTCATTTATTTTTTTTAAAGCATTTATTAATCCTGAATTATCTTTTGTTGTTTTTACTGCTGTAGCGTCTGCTATGTATTCTCTTTTTCTTGAAATACTTAATTGTACTAAAGTAGCCACAAATGGAGCTAAAATAGCTAATACTACGCCTATAATTACAAAAACAATGTTTTTATTGTCGTTATTGTTAGATATCCATAAACTTCTTAAAAACAATTCAGAAATTATTGATATTAAACCAACCATTATTACTACAATAGTTACATATAAAATATCATAATTTTGTATATGCCCTAATTCATGTGCTAAAACGCCTTCTAACTCTCTTTTATTTAATAATTCTAATGCTCCTTCTGTAACACAAATTACTGCATTTTGTGGATTTCTCCCTGATGCAAAAGCATTTATTTCTTTTGAGGGCATAATATAAACTTTAGGTTTTGGCATTCCCGTTGCTAATGCTAAACCTTCTACCAAATTATTTAATTGATCATATTTTTTTTCTTTTGCTTCATATGCTTTAACAGACGCCAAAGCTAATTTATCTGAATAAAAATAACTAATTAAACTATAAGTTAAAGAAATAATAATTCCTATAATTAAAAATAAAAAAGTGAATGCGGGATTATACATTTGTGCAACTATATACATTAAAGCAACAATAATTAAAGATATTACAAAAATTAATATTGCTGTTTTTATTTTATTATTTTTTATTTGGTCGTAAAAATTTATTTTTTTATATATTTGTGCATATTCTTTATAATCCATAAAATTCACCATTAAAGCATAACCCAAAGGATTATGCATTAATTAAAGTCTACTTTAACAGCTTTTCTTTCTGATTCTGATGTTTTTAAATACTCTTGTTTTTGTCCTTTTCCAAATATTTTTGCAAATATATTTCCAGGGAATAAAGTAATAGTGTTATTGTAAATTAAAATAGAATCATTAAAAAATTGTCTAGTATATGCTATTTTGCTTTCTACATCTGTTAATTCTCTTTGCAATTCTAAAAAGTTTTCATTTGCTTTCAAATTAGGGTAATTTTCAGCAATAGCAAATATACTTTTTAAGGCATTAGAAATACTATCACTTGCTTTTAATTTAGAATTGAAATCTTTTGATTTTGTCATGTCTGCCCTAGCTTTTGCTAATTCTGTAAATATACCTGATTCGTGTTTTGCATAACCCTTTACAGTTGAAACTAAATTAGGGATTAAATCATTTCTCTTTTTTAATTGTACATCTATTTGGCTAAATGCGTTATCTATTCTATTACTTAATACAACTATTTTATTATAGTAGTAAATTACCATTATAATTAATATTGCAACAACTATTCCTACTAATATTAACCACCACATATTGAATCCTCCATTATTATAATAATATAAATATGTTAAATAGATTTAAAAAACTAATTAAAATATAATGCAGAGGGAGAGGTTCGAACTCTCGAAGGCCTGCGCCACAGGATCTTGAGTCCTGCCCATTTGACCGCTCTGGAACCTCTGCATTTTATCTTTTTCTTTTGTAAAAGAAAAGTTTTTAATAATTGTAAAAAAAACTATAATATAATTTTACTCAATAATTTACCTTGGTAATTGTTTTAGTCATTGAGTATTTTCTTTCTTTAGCAAATTTAGTTTTCCTTTCTTTTTTTAAAAGAAAGAAAATATAGAAATGCGAAAGCCGGGATTCGGACCCGGGCCTGAAGATTGGCAATCTCCAATCCTAACCACTAGACTACTATCGCATCTGGATCCCTTTCTTTTCAAAAAGAAAGGTCTAATAGGTTATCCCAAAGAAAACTATTGGTATAATATATTATTTTATAGGTAAATTTATATTTATATGGCTTTTAGATGTTTTTTCATGTTTCACTATTAATGCATGGAATTCTTGATAAATTTTATAATCTTTGGGAATATTTGATTCTATTTCGTTTTTAATTGCATCATATTTTGTATTTTTATCAAAGTTAAAAATTCTTTTTGTATAAGTATCCACAATAAAATAAGGCAAATTATATGCGTAAAGTAAAATAGAATCCGCAGTTTCTTTTCCTATTCCCTTAATATTTAATAATTCTTCTCTTTTTGGCGTTGTTTTTAAATTTAAAAAAAAGTTTGTAAATTCTTTTAAATAAATAGATTTTTGATTATAATAACCTGAAGGTTTTATTGCTTGTTTTATTATATTTATATCCTCATTAAAAATTCTTTTTGGATCTATTAATTTTAATTTTCTTAAATTATCTAATGATATTTCTACTTGTTTCCAACTTGTATTTTGTGTTAATATAGCACCAATACAAATTTCATATTTTTCTAAATTATTTTTTTCAGAATCATTTTTTAAGTTATATTTTCCATTAATTGGCCACCAACCTTGATTACCATAATTTTTCAATAATTTTAAATAAGTTTGATAGTAATTTTTCATAATAATCATTAAAAGAAATCACCAATATTTTTTTGTTTGCTTTTTTCTTTATTAAATACAGAATTAATTTCATCTTCTAAAATCTCTAATCTTTCTTGCGTGTATTGTGATAAATGATTATTATATACTAATTCTTTAGTAATGTCTAAATATTTTTTCACAGACCCTTCTGAAATTGTTAAAATAATATTTCCTTCTTTACATTTAGGACATTTAATTTCTGTATATATTGGCAATCTTCTAAATTTAGCATTACATTTAGAACATCTAAATTGTTGTCTAGTGTATGCTCTTGTGTTTCCAATTAAATCTGGATAAAAATGAGTATTTACTACTATTTCCATAGCCCCTCTTTTATCTACTGCTTCAATTTTTTCTTGCAATGCTATTTGTAATAATACTTTTTTAGTCATATCATTTATTTTTGTATATGTAGATTGTTTTGGGCCTAAATCATATTGATAAGTGTCGTGAGTAAATCCAATTGAATTAAATTGATTTTCTTGATTTAATGTTTTTGATACAACTGGTATTTCTTTTAAATAGGGTTCAGAAATTGCTTCTGCGGCAATATATAATTCCAAAGGATAATTATAACCGATTTCCATTTCATGAACTTCATCATCTATTTCTGTAGGATTTATTACTACTGTTGCAACAAGTGGAGCATCCATTTTACCACCACTTTTTATTGGCAAATATCTTAAAGAAAAATTTAATAAAACATCTAACATCAAAGCCATAGAGTCTTGATCTCCATCTGTATTTCTTCTTTTGGCTGTATTATAATAAGGATGTGCAAACATTACTCTTGAATCTGAAAAACCAATAATTCTTGCAACTACTCCTGCAGAAGTATGTGGCGCTAAACCTATTATAATTTGACCTATTAAATCTTCTTTTTTTTCAACATTATAAAATCTTTTTAAATTATAAAATTTTTCTAATTCATCATCAATAAAATTTGCAACATTAACAAAATAATCCCCAATACTAGAATTAATTACAACATCTTGGGGATATAAAGAAACTATTTGTTCTTCATTTTCTAATTTATTTCCAAAGCAATCAAAATAATATCCTAAAGCATTCATTTTTTCAATAGTTAAATTTAATTCTCTTGGTTTAAAATGAGATAAATTAGCATCTAATAAATCTGCTCTTATAGTTCCATCTTTAAAAACATAAACTTTATTTTTTGCTCTTAATATTGCTTTTTCTATTGGTTCTGCTTCTTTAATTTCTGCAATTAATCCTTCAATTCCCTTTATTAAATCTGGAGGATTAAAAATATTTAATCTTTTTAATGCATCTTGATAAATTCTTGAAAAATCATAATTTCCTTGTTTAAAATCTTTTAAATTAAACCCACAAGTTTTACATATTTTTTCTTTATTTTTGAAGTTTGATTCTAAATAACTCACATTACAATTATTACAATATAATAAAGGTTCAGTTTTTAATTTACAATCAGGACATAGTTTATAAGGAATTTCTTTTTGACAATTAGGACAATGAAATAATCTTATAGATATTTCACTTAAATTTGTATTGCCTAACAAACCTTTTGATTCTTGATCTTTATTATCTACTGCTTTGTTTATATTTCTAGTAGTGCCTCCTAATTTACTTATTGGAAATAAACCTTGTGGAGAACCATTCATTTTTCTTGGTTTTGCAGCTTCTGGTCTTCCTAGTCTCGCTCCTACAAACATTTTACCCTTATCTTTTATTTCAAAACCTGCTAAATAACTTAATAATTTTAAAGGGTCCTCTTCATTGTAAATTTTTGTTTTGGATAATATTCCAAAAGTTCTAATTATAGGATACGCTACATTAGAATCTAAAATTATTTTTTCATTATTTTTTGTATAAGGTATTATTGCTTTAATAAAAAAAGTTTCTAAATTAAAATCTGAATCTAATTCTAATTCTATTATTTTACCCTTATCTATTTTTTGTATACCTTGACTTAATTTTTCCTTTATATATTGTATTGCAGTTTTATCTAATTCATTATAAAACCAAGTATATTTTGGATATAAAGGTATATTTAAATCATCAGAAATTTTTATTGCTAAAAATGGATCTATATTTTTGTAATCTATGTTTTGATATTCTTTAAAATTATTTGTTTCATCAATTTTTTTTAGTAATAATTTATACCACCATTCTTCACAAAAACCAACAGGTACTAAAGGATGGCCAGATTTTCTAAAGTCTCCTATTGTTATTAATATATCTCCCAAAGATAAAATTTTTTTAATATCTTCAAATTTTGGGACTTCTTCAATTTTAGAAATGTATTTTATGCCTGAATTTAATAATACTGCTGGACCCTCTATAGTATCACAACTAGTTAAAGTAGTTCCTTTACCTGGTCTTTCCAATTTTAATTGGGACCCCATTGCAGGAAACTCTTGTAATAAATACATTGTTGCTGGATGAATAGCAGTGCCCATCAAACCAGTAGTTCTTGTTTTTCCATATCTTAATCTAAAACCGCCAAATTTGGATGGATAACAAAATATAGGTCTACCCGCTGCAGCTCCTGCTAAAAATTTTTTTATAGGAGTAATCTCTTTTTTACCACCTGTATCTTTTACTTTTATAAATCTATTTAACCAAGACCAATCAAGATTTAATAATTTTGCAAATTTCATTAACTTAGCAGATTTTAATCCTAAACCTTCATTTATTACTAACATTGCCCCTCCTCTAACTTTATTGGTATCTACATTTCTAACATTTCTGTTTATTTCTACTTCTTCATTTTCCGTACCAATTCCATTTACACAGCAAGGACAATTTTTTATAACATATCTTACATCATCATCAGTTAATTTATATTGTCTAGATGTTATTTGATGATAAATTTTATTTTCTTCAACATATCTTTCTATTTCTGTATCTGTTGGTTTATATTTATCTAAATTTAATAATACTGCGGCATAATGTGCTAATATTAAAGGAAAAACAGTTGCAGTTCCTCCCGCAGCTCTAATTGGGCCTGCAAAAAATAAATTAATATATTTAGTATTATCTGCATTAGCTGAAATTTTTACTTCTGGTAAACCATCTACAGGTGCTACTACTACGCCCTCTGTTAATAACATTAATGCTGTTTTAACAGCTTGTGAAATTTTTGCATCATCAGAATCATAATTTCCTAATTTATTTTCAATAATTTCTTTAAAAATTTCAAAAATAGTTTGTGTTCTATCATTTGTTTTTTCAAATATTTCAAAATATCTTTTTGTTAAACCTTCTGGGCCTGTAATCTTTTCAGTTCTGTCTGCTAAATTAGATGCTCTTTTCATTTCTACTTCTGTAGTTAAATCTAAACCTATTGCTCTAGCTTTTTCAGCAATAGAATATAATTCATTTGTTTTTTCAATTAATTCTTCAAAATATTTTTTTGTTTGTGAATCACATGGTGGTAGAATCATTATTAAACACCTTTTCAAAATATGCTCCTTTATTTAATTTTACAATTGGGACTCTTCCAGGAGTAGGCATATGTCCTTGTTCTCTTTGATAACTAGTTTGGTCTTGCCAACAACCAGGATTAATTGTTAATGTATTTTGTATTTTTCCATAACCATTAGAATGTATATGCCCAGTGATAAAAATATCTGGTTCTTCTTTAATAATCATAGTTTGATTTTCATCAGGTATTGATATATGTCTTTCACCATATATGGGGGCGAGACATCTTCTTTCTAAATATTTTTCCATAGCTAATTCTGGTTTTTTAGGATCAATTTTTAATTGAAATTGAAATGTATTCATAGAATTTCCATGATATGTTAATGTATTCACACCTTCTATAATTGCAGTAAATGGTGAACCAACCATATGCACATTTTTTAAACCATATAATTTTTTTGTAAATTTTTTATTTATTTTTGGTTGTGGATCTGCTAATCTAGTTGCATCGTGATTTCCAGGACAAATTAATATTTGAATATGCTCAGGTATTTGCGATACATATTCATAAAATTTATCATATTGTTCATATATATCAATAATATTTAATTCTTCCAATTGATTAGGATAAATTCCAACACCATCTACATTGTCTCCGGCAAAAATCATATATTTAATTTTATTTATTTCTTCTCTCTCTTCTAAAGATACATTCCTACAATTTATCCAGTTAATAAAATTTTTAAACATATTTTCAAAAAATAAATTACTACCTAAATGAACATCTGAAGTAATTAATAAATTTAAATCTTCTTTAGATTTATTCATAGGTTTATTAGTTAAACATGGATATTCTATTTCTTCAGCAACTATTATTTTATTACCCAAATTTTTTCCTACAACTCCAATAATATCATCTTTAATTATTTGTTTTTCTATATTTATTAATTTTGAATTTTGAGAAATAATTATTTTAAATTCTCCATCCAAATCTTCCATCTCAAAAACAGAATTTCCTTTTTTACTTGTTCTTTTTTCATTTACTATTCCAACTAAACAAACTTGTTCTCCATCATTCATAAATCTTAACGCTTTAGATGATATTGGTTTTATATTTACATGATTACAAAGCATTTGTTTTAATAATTTAAATCTGGTTTTAAAATAAGAATCAAAATCAGTAATATCATTTTTGAAGGTTTGATTTTCTAAAGCTTGTCTATTTTTAGGTATAATTAAATTTGGTTCTGTATCTGCAGCTGGTATTTTTATACTTTTAATTATAGATGTGGGGAAATTATTATTTATTATTTGTTCTTTTATAGGATTATTTTTCAAATAATCTAAAACAAATTTTTTTTCAATTACAAAAAGGCCTTCGTCATCTGCCAAATTAATTATGTTTTTATAATTAGTTTCATTCATTTCTAATAATGCATCTCTTGACAATACAACTTGTTTTAAATTAGCATATTCAACTATTTTGTCTAAATTGTTATTCATAACTACACCTACAGATTATCTCTGAGTAATAATTAAATCAATACCAAAAATTATTTAAAGGCAAAGTTAAACATAATTAATATATTCCCTTTTAAACTTTTTCAATTATATATACTATTATAAATTATTTTATAATATTGAATTTAATAAAAAGGGATATTAATGATTAATAAAAATTATTCAAATGATTTTTTAAATATTGAAAAAAAATGGCAAAATAAATGGGAAAATGAAAAAATATTTAATGCTACTAATAAAGGTAATAAAAAATTTTATTTGTTAGAAATGTTTCCTTATCCTTCTGGTGCAGGATTACATATGGGCCACGCTTTAAATTATACGATCTCAGATGTTTTAGCTAGGTTCAAAAGACAACAAGGTTATAATGTTTTATATCCTCAAGGTTATGATGCTTTTGGTTTGCCAGCAGAAAATGCTGCAATAAAAGTAGGGGAACATCCATTTGAATATACTAAAAAGGCTATGCAAAATTTTTCAATGCAACAAAAATCTTTGGGATTAAGTTATGACAAAAATTCTTTTTTAATTACTTGCTCTCCAGAATATTACAAATGGAACCAATATTTTTTCACAAAATTTTTTGAAAACGGTTTAGTGTATAAAAAAAAATCAGCAGTTAATTGGTGTAAAGAGTGTAATACTGTTTTAGCAAATGAACAAGTGCATGAAGGTAAGTGTTGGAGACATCCTAATTGTAGTGTAGATATAAAACAATTAGAACAATGGTATATTAATACATCTAAATATTCAGAAGAATTATTAAAAGAATTGCCAAATTTAGATTGGCCTGAAAGAATAAAGACATTACAAAGAAATTGGATTGGAAAATCAACAGGCACAGAAGTATTATTTGAAATAAATAATGAAGATTGGAAAGTATTTACTACTAGACCAGATACTATTTATGGTGTGACATATTTAGTAATTTCTGCACAACATGAAAAACTAATGCAATTAGTTTCTAATGATCAAAAAGAAAAGGTATTAGAATTTTTAAAAGAAGTAAAATCTGTGTCAGAAAAAGAAATGGAAAGTATGGAAAAATTAGGAGTTTTCACAGGCTCTTATGCTATAAATCCTTTAACTAATGACAAAATTCCGGTTTATGTTGGAAATTTTGTAGTTGCTGATTATGCTTCAGGAATGGTAATGGCTGTTCCCGCACATGATCAAAGAGATTATGAATTTGCAAAAAAATATAACATAAATATTAAATCGGTAATAAAACCAGAAAACGAAGAATTAAATATTGATAATAAAGCATATACTCAAGAAGGGATATTAATTAATTCACAAGAATTTAATGGCATGAAAAATAAAGAAGCTATAAAAAAAATCACTGAAAAATTAGAAAAAATAAATAAAGGGAAATTTATTACTAATTATAAATTAAGAGATTGGTTAGTTTCAAGACAAAGATATTGGGGTACTCCAATTCCTATAATTTATTGTGATAAATGTGGTGTTGTTTCAGTCCCTGAAAAAGATTTGCCAGTTGAATTGCCAAAAGATATTAAATTTGGAAAAGGAAATCCATTAGAAACATCAGAATCTTTTTTAAATGTTAAATGTCCCAAATGTGGGGGCAAAGCAAAAAGAGAGACTGATACTATGGATACTTTTTTTGATAGTTCGTGGTATTATTTAAGATATTTAGATTCTAAAAATAATTCAAAACCTTTTGAAAAAGAAATAATAAATTATTGGATGCCTGTTGATTTTTATATAGGTGGTGCAGAACACGCTTGTATGCACTTAATTTATGCGAGAGCATTTACAAAAATGTTAAGAGATGTAGGCTTATTAGAAATTAATGAACCTTTTAAAAAATTATTTAATCAAGGAATGCTTCATGGTAGTGATGGAAATAAAATGTCTAAAAGTTTGGGTAATGTAGTAAATCCTATAGATATGATAAACAAATTTGGAGCTGATTCATTAAGATTTAATTTAATGTCTTTAGCAAGTCCTGATAAAGATAGTATTTGGAATGAAAGAGGATTAGAAAGTTCTTTTAAATTTTTAAGTAGAATATATGATTTTTTTATTGAATTTAATTTTTCTCAAACATCAGAAAAATTAGCGCACAAACTAAATAAAACAATTAGAGAATATTATGAAGATTTAGAAAGTTTGAAATATAATTTAGGATTGATAAAATTAAGAGAATTATTTGATTTGGTTTTTGAAGAAAAAAATATTTCTAAAGAAGATTTTAATTCTTTAATGAAAATGCTTTGTCTTTTTACACCTCATATTGCTAATGAATTATGGTCAAAATATAATTCTACAGATTTATCTTTTGAAACATATCCTCAATGCGAAGAATGTAAAATAAATAAACAATTTGATGTTCAAGAAAAATTTGAAAATAAATTAACTGATGATTTAAACAGTATATTAAAAATAATGCAAAAAAATATAGTTTTGAAAAATGCCTATGTTTATGTTTTACCAAATGAAAAATATTTGTATGATGCTGTATTGAATAATGTTTCCAAAAGAACTAATTTAATTATAAAAATATTTGCTGTAAATGATACCGAAAAATACGATCCTGAAAATAAATCACAAAAAGCAAAACCCGGCAAACCAGCAATATATTTGGAGTAATTATATATTTATAATTACATTATTTTTTTTTATTTTATTTTTTTTTGATTTTTTAACTAAGTAATGACAAGTGCTTTTTTTAATACCTATTTCTTTTTCTATTAATCTATAACTTTTTCCAGACCTATACATTTTTATAACATTTAATATTTGTTTTGGATTTATTTCCAATGGTTTTCCTGAATTTTTTTTAAATTTAATTTCAATATTATTTTCTTTAATATAATCTAAAACCTTTTTAGATAATCTTTTGTAGGTGGATGGTGCAAAAGATATTTTTTTACAATTTATTTTTTTTATTTCCTCATATTTTATAGGTCTAGTAAAATGATATGAATTAAATTTTCCTTTAGGTATTTTTTTAACGATATTTGCTTCTATTATATCCCCTTTTGCAAGTTGTATAATTCATCTATTTCTTCTAAAGTAGTTGTATCTTGAGAATCTTTATCTTCTCTAATTCTAATAAATCTTGGAAATCTAAATGATAAATTTTTTGTGTTTTTATATACTTGACTTTTTGTGATTTCATCTACTATTATTTCTATAATTATTTTAGGTTCTAAATATTTATTTGGTGTTAAATCAGAATTATAATTTAAAGGTTTTTCATTTAATTCTAAATCTTTAAATTTTTCCTTTAAATCTTTCATAATTTCTTCTGTTAATCCAGAACCAACCTTTGCTATCGCATTATATGTGTTTAATTCAGAATCGTAAATTGCACACAATAAACTAGAAGGTAAATTTTTATTTTTACCATTACCAAAAAAGAATCCAATAACACAAACATCCAATGTATCTGCAACACCATCTAAGTAATTTTTTTTAAGTTTTATCCAACTGAAATCTCTAGATCCCGGCACATAGGGTTTAGTTAAATCTTTTGCTATTACCCCTTCTAAATTTTTGTTTAAACAAGATTCAAAAAACATTTGTAAGTCATTTTTATTATCTGTATAAATATTTTCTGAAAGTACTATATTTTCATCATTTATTTCTTTAATTAAATTTTCTAAAATTTTTCTTCTTTCTTTTAATGGCAAACAAAAAATTTCTTTATTATCTAAATATAATATATCAAAAACAATTAATTTAATTGGTATGTCTTTTGATATTTCTTTAATATTGTATTTTCTTTTTCTTTTAATTGTTTCTTGAAAACTTAAAAATTTTTTCTTTTTATTGTCATAACCTATAGCTTCTGAATCTAAAATAAAACTATGTTTATTTTTATTTAAAATCTCTAAAAATTCAGGGAAATAATTAGTGATATTTTCTGATCTTCTTGAAAACATTTCTACTTTTTTGTCTTTATGGATTTGAGTTCTAAACCCATCATATTTTCCTTCTACTATACAATATCCTAATCTATTAATTATTGCATCAGAACTTTTTTCTCTTTCACATAACGCGCTTTTTATAGGTATTCCTGGTTTAATTTTTATTTCATTTATTGCATCATACCCTTTAATCCAAATTAATTCCGCAATGTATCCTAAATCATTATTTATACTTTGTTTTAAATCTATATTTTCTTTAATTTTTTTATACTCATGCATATTTTCATCATAATTGTTATAATTTTTATCTTTCATAATTTTTAATGCCAAAGATTCAATTATTGTGTGAATTCCTAAATTTAATCTTAATGTTTTTAGTATCAATTTTGTAATGTATTTTGTTTCTAATTCTGTAGAGTTATTGTATAATGAAGAAATTAAATCTATTTTCATACTTGAACTATTTTTTCCAGTAGTATTTGAAATTTTTTTTAAAGTGTTATAAACATCAGTTAAATTTAATTTTTTAGAAAAAATAAATTTTTGTTTTCTTTCTTTTGCAAATAATTCAGCAGTAATTCCTAAGTCTCCATTTTTTAAGTGTGTTTTTTTTATTTGTATTTCTGGAATTCCAAAGCTTTTAGATATCGCAGAAATAATTAAACTATGACCTATATTCATTTCTTTATTATCATAAGCTAAATTAATTCTTGATAACAACAAATAAGTAGCAATTTTTATTTCATCTTTATTTAAATTAGAATATAATTTATAAATATAATCTCTAATTAGTAATCTAGATTCAGTAGTTTCTAATTTATTTAAATGTTTTGAAAAATCAATAAATTGCATAATAAAATAAAAAGAGAAGAAAGGTTTAAATTATTGCCCTTTTACTTCTAAATCCTTATATTCTACAAATGTTTTGAAAATATTATTTAAGATTTCTTTATACATTTCAAAATTTGTATTTGGCGCTAATTTTAATGAAACAATTATTTTTTCATTTTCAAAACTTTCTAATTTTGCATTAGTTTTTTCTAAAAAGTTTTTTAATATTGTTTCAATTTTTTCTTTATTATTTAATGTTTTTTTCTTTTTAACATAAACTTCTATATCATGATCAGAATATGGTGAATTAAAATCAACCATAATTCTTCCACCAGAAACACTTCTTACTGTACCATATAAATCTTCAGTTTGAATTGTTAAACCTACAAAA
The DNA here is from genome assembly GCA_964565725.1 of uncultured archaeon. GTDB lineage: Archaea > Iainarchaeota > Iainarchaeia > Iainarchaeales > 0-14-0-20-30-16 > 0-14-0-20-30-16. The sequence goes on from CAZMGA010000009.1 coordinate 12,906, forward strand.
GGATTTATTTTATTTTCTTTAAAAGTAGATAATGGTACAATTCTTAACATTTCTTTATTTCTTAAACCATATGCATCAATAGGACCTAATTTTAATGTTTTTTCTTCGCCATCTTTTAAATTAAATAAAGTTTCTTCTACTTTTGGAAACAAATTACCCATTTTTTCAAAAATTGGTTTTTCTCCTTTAAAAACAATTACTTTTTCTTGTCCTTTTACTTTTTCTGGCAAATTAGTTTCGATTATTTTATTTAAAGTTAAATCTTTAATAATATAATCAACTAAATAAATATTTCTAATTTTTTCTTTTTGTTCATTAGATTTATTTTTTTCAACATTTTTTTCAGTCATAAAATCACTCTTTAATATTTTAAATATAATGGGGTTGCAGGGACTCGAACCCTGGTTAACAGGTATCTCCTAAAAGTAAACCTGTTTGCTATCTTCATTGCTTTATAAAAGCTCAGCGCTCCCGATTTAGGAATAATTTTGAATCAAAAGATTAAAATTAAACTTTGTAGTGTATCTGGAGCCTATCGTACTACCGCTATACTACAACCCCATTTTTATAATATTATATAATAAATATAAAGATATATTTAAAAATAAGATTTTTTTATATATTTAGAATGGTGATTTAATGATTATTGGGGGATATAGAGTAGGAGATCATTTATTAAAAAATATAAATGATAAAAAAAATTTAGTAATTAATTGTAAAAATTGTGTTTATTCAGCAAGTTTGGCAGAAGATAAGGCTTGTAGATTACATATAAATTCTATAGCTTCAAAAGAAAAACCAGATTTAATTGTATTAGCAGATGTTTATGAAAGAGTATATGATGAAGTGCAAACTGCAAAAATGACTGAAATATCTTCTTTAATTTCTGATTTTGAACAACAAGGTGTTTGGGGCCCCGAACATTTAACTGATGGGCAAACCGAAAACGAACAGTATTCTCCTTCAAGACATGCACTAATTATTAAAGTTGCTCACGAATTATTAGCCTATGATCCAGTTTTAGCTTATTTAGAGTTAGTTGATGAAATTAAAAAAGAAAAATTAAGAATGGCTAAAATGTCTGAAATTTATCAAAAAGGGGCTGAACCATATTTAGAAACATTAATTTTTATTTATAAAAAATTAGAATCTACAAAAATGATTTTAGAAACAAAAAAATATTTAGAAAGTTTATCTCAAATTCCTGATACTTCTCAATTATACAGAAGTATTTTTAATGCCGAAATAAAACCATCATTCATAGGTTCTAGATTATTATTTGGAGAAACAAAAGGTTTAGAGTTAGTAGATGAATATACAATAAAAAATAATTATGTTCAAATTTTTAAACATCCGGATCAAATTGAATATTGGTATTTAATAAACCCTCCAGAATATACTTTAACTCCTGAAAAATATTTTATAATTAGTAAAACAAAAGAAATTGTTGCAGAATATAGGCCTGCAAATTCTTCTGCTGCAGTAGGTTCAAACACAAAAGAATATTTTAAAAGAGTTTTTATGTCTACTGTAAAAGGTGTTGCCAAAGCTTATAAAATACCTTTGAATTTAGAAGATCAAGAAGCTTTAACAGAAATTGTTACAAGATATACTGTTGGATATGGTATATTAGAATTATTATTAGAAGATAGACAAATTACAGATATATATGTAGATTCACCTATAGGTAATAAACCAATAAAACTTATTCATGGTAAATATGGAGAATGTAAAACAAATATATTATATTCTGTAGATGAAGCTAAATCAGTAGTATCAAAATTTAGATCTGAATCTGGAAGGCCTTTTGATGAAGCACATCCTGTTTTAGATTATGATTTGCCAGATTTTGATACAAGAGTTGCAGTTATTGGACCTCCATTAAGTCCTGATGGGTTGGCTTTTGCATTTAGACTTCATAAAAATACACCTTGGACCTTACCACAATTAATCGATGCTAAAGGTATAAATTCTTTGAGTGCAGGAATGTTATCTTTTTTTGTAGATATGCAGTCTACAATTATGGTTGCAGGATCAAGAGGTTCTGGAAAAACATCTTTAATGACTGCCTTAATGTTAGAAATACCTCAAAGTGCAAGAATAATTGCTCAAGAAGATACTTTAGAATTGCCCTCATTATATATGAAAAATATTGGATTTAATATTCAGAGATTAAAAACTCAAAGTGCAATAAGTGTTGCAAAAACAGGTATTGAAGTGCCACCTGATGAAGCATTAAGAACTGGATTAAGATTAGGTGATTCGAGTATAATTATTGGAGAAGTAAGAAGTGTTGAAGCAAAAGTTTTATATGAAGCTATGCGTGTAGGTGCTGCAGGTAATGTAGTAATGGGTACAATTCATGGGGACTCAGCGTATTCTGTTTGGGATAGAGTTGTAAATGATTTGGAAGTTCCAAATACATCTTTTAAAGCTACAGATATAGTAACAGTTTCAAGACCAATTAGATTTGAAGGTTCTTTAAAGAGACATAGAAGGTTAACACAAATTACAGAAATAAAAAAGCATTGGATAGATGATCCTGAAAAAGAAGGAGGATTATTAGATTTAATGTTATATCAAGCAAAAAATGATACTTTGGAGTTATTAGAAGATAATTTGAAAGACTCTGAATTATTTAATAAAATACAAAGAGTTAGTGGTATGAATATGGATCAAATTTGGAAAAACATTTCTATGTTAGCCGAATCAAAACAATATTTAGTAGATGTAAAAAGAAAAATAGGAATACCAGATATTTTAGAAGCTGAAAATACATTAATTTCATCAAATAAATTAAGATTGTTGAAAGAGCAAAGTATTGAAGAAAATGGAAAAGCCAATTATAGTAATGTATTAAAAGATTGGAAACTATGGTTAGATAATGAGTTTGTACCATATATTAAGAAAAAATATACTGTAAATGAAGCAGTTTCAAAAACAATTAAGTGAATGTTATGATTGAAAATCAACAAGATGTAAATATTGGGGCCTTATACAAAGGTATAAAAACAGAAGGTAATAGACAAGAAGATTTAATTAAACCTGAAGATGTTAAGGATCCTAAATATGTAAGTTGGGCAAAATTAGCATATAAAAAATTTCCTAACTTTTCTAAAAGTAATTTACATTTAAGCGTTAAAGATGCTGTTTTGTTTTTGGGCTGGAAATTAAAACCAGAAGAATATAATGCACTAATAATGACTGTGACAATTTTAGGTTTAGGGGCTTTATTATTTTTAACAATTTTAATTTATATAATATCTACATTTGTTTTAAGTAAATTTACCGATATTAAAATTTCTTCTAATTTTATAACTTTAATTTTCTTTTTTGTTTTTGGAATAATTTTGCTTTTTGTAATTTTACATTTGAAAAATTATCCTAAAATTGAGGCTGAAAAAGAACAAAGAAAATCTTTAGCTTATTTGCCAGCAATGGTAGGCTATATGACTATGTATTTAAAATTAGTACCTAATTTAGAAAGAGCAGTAATATTTGCTGCAAAACAAGGAGAAGGACATTTGGCAAATGATTTTCGTAAAATATTGTGGGATACTAATTTAGGACTTTATTCTAGTATTTCTGAAGGTTTAGATTATTTATCATATAAATGGGAAAAATATAGTAAAGATTTTAAAGAAGCAGTAATGATGATAAAATCTGCAATGGTGGAAGATGGAGATGCAAGAAGAGCTGAACTTCTAGATAAATCTTCTGAAAATTTATTGAGTTCTATTAAGTTAAAAATGGAAACTTATGCAAGAGGATTATCACAACCATCTTTGGTGTTATTTTATATTGGTGTGTTATTGCCTTTGTTATTAGTAATAATTTTACCTATTGGTTCTGTATTTGCAAAATTGCCTTTTGCAAACCCATGGATTTTAGCATTACTTTATGATGTTGCAATACCTGTTTTTGTATTTTTATATGGTAAAAAAATATCTAGAACTGTACCATTATTATATAAACCTCCAGTAATTTCTGATGATTATAAAGGTTTACCAAAAAAAAATCATTTTAGAATTGGAAAATTAGAAGTTAATTTATATGTTTTTTTAGGCCTTATTTTTATTATTGGTTTGGCTATTTTAATTTTTGCACATATTCAATTTGGTAATACTATAGAAAATGTAATGATAAAAGAACAATTTGCACAACAATACATAGATAATCCTGATTCGTATTTTGAGATGTTGGCAAATAATTATATTAGTTCTGCAAACTTAAAAGTTGCAGAAGGTTCTGCAAGATATAAAGAAATTGTAGCATCACAAAAATTAATGTTTTCTTTACAACCAGAGCATGATACCACCCCCTATATTATATTATATGGTTTAGCAATATTATCTGCAATAATAATTTTTTTGTGGGGTTATTTTAGCTCGAAATATAAATTAAAAATTCAAAAATATTATATGGATATGGAAGAAAATTTTAGAGAAGTATTGTATATTTTAGCGTCACGTTTAAGTGAAGGTAAACCAATGGAAACTGCTTTGAGAGAAACAAAAGAATTTTTTCCAAATTTAGTAATTTCTCAAGATTTTTTAGCTAAAACATTAGATAATATAAATTTGTTAAGTATGCCTTTAGATCAAGCTTTATTTGATCCTATGTTTGGATCTTTAAAAAATAATCCATCTTTATTAATTAAAAATAATATGAAAATTATAGCTGATTCTTCATCATTAGGCGTATCAACAGTTTCAAAAACAATTTTATCTATTTCAATGCAATTAAAAAATATTGAAGATATTAGATTAACTGTGCAAAAGTTAACTGATGATGTTAGACAAATGATGACTACCATGGCATCAATTATTGCTCCAGCTGTTTTAGGAATGGTTTCAGCAATACAAAAAGTAGTAATATTAACTTTAAGTTCTATGGGCTCTAGTGGTGGTTTAACATCTTCTAGTAGTACTTCTGATTTAATAAAAAGTTCTACTGCAAATAGTGGTTTGAAAGGTATTGATCCTTCTGCTTTGATGAGTTCTATAGATACGTCTTCAATAGGGTCTATGGCTACTCCATTTCAATTTAATATAATATTATTAATTGATTTAATTTTAATTGTTTTTGGATTAATTTATTTTATTAGTAAGGTTCAATCAGATAGTGATATTGATTTAAAAATTAATATTTATAAATTATTGCCTATTGCAATTATTGTTTTTGTATTATCATCTGCTGGGGCATCTATATTGTTAGGGTGAAATTTTGTATAACAATAAAGGACAGGCAGGAAGTGTTTTTAAATTATTAATTGGAGCAGTAGTTGGTGTAGGAATAATAGGAATAATTATTTCAATTATTATGATTGTAGACGATCAAAAAACATATTTAGTTTCACAAGCATTTCAATCTAAAATTGAAATGGCTATTAAAAATCCAACAGGTCAAGAATATTATATAAACGATTATTCTTTTGAAAAAAGTAATGTTTTGGTACCTTTAGCTTTAGCTGAAAAAACAGGTTTAAATGCATCAAGTATTGAATTAAAAATAGATGAAAAATTATCAAGCAATTCATCAATTAAATTAGAAAATGGTATGATTTATTTTTTAAAAAAAATAATTGTAGATATAGGGGTTATTTGTACTTTAAAAGATAATACAGTTTCTTGTACTATAACAATTTATGATAGAGGTTGCGAAAAATGCAAAGGGTGAAATTATGGATATAGAAGTTAGTTGTATTGTAAATATTAATAATAATATTGCGCTTATAAAAACAGAATCTGGTTATTTATTGCCAAATAAAAAATTAGAGGATTCAGAATTATTAAAAGAGGCTGTAATTAAAGCAGTTAAAGAAGAAACAAATTTAGATGTTATTCCTAACGCTATGTTTGGAGTTTATGATAATATAGATAGACGAGATAAAAGAGTTTTAGGCATATTTTATATTACTCATTTAGATATAAGTAATGAGGATGCAGAAAATATTGTAAAAAATTCAAAAAATAAAGTTGTCTTTTTGCCAATTATTGATATAGTTAAAGAAAAATTTTGTTATGATCATGGTTTAGTTTTAAATAATTATTTTAGATTATTAATGTTAGGTTCACAAAGTTTTTCTAACAAGAAGAATTAAAATAATTTTTTTTGTTTTTCTTTATTTTTTAAATCAATATATGTTTGCCAACTTTTTCTTATAAAATTAGGTGCTAATTTTTCTAATTTAGTTATAGCTTTTATTGTTATTTCATCTCCAGGATACCCTGAACCCAAATCAAAATTTAATTCTTTAGACATTTTGGCTATATAATTATCTCTATCTACTTTTGCTAAAATAGATGCTGCAGAAACTATTGGATATTTATCATCAGCTTTATGCTCGGCAATAATTTCTGTATCAAAATCTAAATATGCATATAAAGAATTTTTATATCTGGATGTATTTAAATCAGGGCAATCTACAAATACTTTTTCAGGTTTGGTTTTCAAATCATTTAATAATTTTGCAGATGTTTTTAATTCTATTAAATTTAAAGAATCCTTTTTTCTTAATTCGTCAATTTCATTTGCATCTAACTTATAAATTAAATATTCGTTAACTATTTTTTTAATTTGAGGATATAATTTTTCTCTTATTTCTTTTGTTAATTGTTTAGAATCTTTTACGCCTAAATCTTTTAATTGTTCTTCTTTTGTAATTTCAATAGTTGTTATTGCCAAAGTCATAGGTCCTAAAACTGGGCCTCTACCTGCCTCATCAATTCCTGCAATTAACATTTAAATCCCAAAACCTGCTTTTATATAAATTACACCATATGTTAGAGTTAACATTCCTAATAAAGTGGTAATTATTTGAATTGCATTTTGACCTAAAAAACCAATTATTTTTGGTGAAAATCTTAACAACAAGTAAGTTAATAAAAACACAATAATTAATGCAAAGCCTGTTGTTACAATTCCAAAATTTGTTGTAGAAACAATAATTGTGGTAATTGTTGCAGGTCCAGTTAATAATGGAGTTCCTATTACTGAGGCTATAGCTCTTGCATTTTCTTTAGAATATTCTTTTTCAGTATTTTTATTGGAGGATCTACCTAAAACCATTTGAATTCCTAATAGGCCTAATATAACTCCACCACCAATTTGAAAACTTTTCAAATCTACTTGCATAACTTTTAAAACACCTTCTCCAAAAAATAAAAATAATGCTGACAAAACAATTGCGATAGAAATTGCAATTAAAGCTATTTTATTTCTTTCTTCACTTTTTAATTTTTGAGTTGCAGTATAGAAAATACCTGTGCTCATTAAGGGATCTACAATCACTAATAACAATATTACAAGTTCAATTAAATGTTCAAACAAATTAACACCCCTAAGATAATATATTAAATATATTTATTTTTTTATGTAAAAATATTAAAAAATCTATAAAAAAAGTTAAAACTTATTTAAAATAAGTATGTTTAACATGCGTTTAAGCAAACTATGAATTCTAACGTCCCGTGCAGGATTCGAACCTGCGACCTCCCGATTAACAGTCGGACGCACCACCGCTGTGCTAACGGGACTAATATTTATTAACTTATAATTTATAGTATATAAAAGTTAGATTTAAAATCCTTATTTATATAATTTGTAGGGAAATATTTATATATTTATAGATGATATTTTATATGGTGTGATTTTATGTCTAAAATATTTGCAGTATTTTTTGTATTGATATTATGTGGAGCTATTTTTTACATTTATAATTTAAATACTTCTAATGTAGGCGTACAAATTGATAAATTGAAAGTTAAATATACTATAGGTTATGATGCATCTCCTGAAAAAATATTATTATTTTCAGAAGATTTGTCTAATTTATCTAAAACAAAAACAGATTTAGATAAAAAAAGATTAGAATTTGAATCAAAATTGTGGTCTGGAATCGGCTATGGTAAAGAAATATCTACTTTATTTATTGAGAAAAAAAATCTTACCGATAATTGTGATGATTTAATAAAAGATGCGAAACAAAAAATTGTTTTGGGTAAAGAAAATATTGAATCTGCAAAAAAAGAATTTTTAATTGTAAAAGACTTATATAATAATGTAGAACAAGAAGAAATAACAGCTAAAATAGATAACGTGATTTATTCTTTAGCTATTAGTGAAGATTTGGCATATATAAATTGTCCATAAACTGATTTTAATGTATCAAATAATAAAAAATTTGGCAGAAGGTGCTGAAGCAAAAATCTTTTTAATAAATTATTTAAATTCAGAATACATTCTTAAAGAAAGAATCTCTAAAAATTATAGAATACAAAAATTAAATGATTTAATTTTAAAATCCAGAACAAAAAAAGAAGTAAAAATAATTGATAAATTAAAAAATATTGTCAACGTTCCAAAAATAATTTATTTTGATAATACAAAAATAATAATGGAATATTTAAAACATAAAGAATTAAAACAATATATTTCTAAAAACCCAGAACTAATTAAAAAATTGGCCAAAGAAGTAATTAAAATGCATAATAATGATGTAATACATGGTGATTTAACTCTTTGTAATTTGTTGTATGATGAAATAAATAATAAAATTTATTTTATAGATTTTGGGTTATCTTTTGTTTCTGCAAAAATTGAAGATAAAGCTATGGATTTGGAAGTATTTAAAGAAATTATACTTGCTGATTTTTCTGAAGATTATTGGAATATTTTTAAAGAAGAATATTCTAAGGATAATAAACAAATAATTAATCAATTAGAAAAAATAGAAAAAAGAAAAAAATATTTAGGATAGATATATAAATATAATTTATTGTATTTATTGTGGACAAATTAAAATATGTTTTATTTTTATTTTTAATATTTATTTTATCTTTTTCGTTAGTTGATGGAAAATCTTATTCTTTAAATAAAGCGAATATAGAAATGTATATTTTAGATAATGGTAGTATTAATGTATCTGAAGAAATAACTTTCAATTTTGATGGTGATTTTACATTTGCATATAGAGATATTCCTAAAGGTTATTGGAACATATCTAATATTTCAGTTTATGAAGGAAATAATAATATAAAAACCGAAATATTAAATGAAAGTAATAATATAAGAATAAAGTGGTATTTTAATGCATATAATGAATCAAAAACATTTACAATAAAATATAATTTAACTAATGCTATAACAAAATATCAAGATATATCTGAATTAAATTGGAAGATTTGGGGTTCTGAATGGGATCATTCTTTAAAAGAAATATTTGCAACAATATATTTGCCTTCTAATGTTTCTGACCCCAAAGAAGTTTATACTTTTGGACATCCTGCTTTAAAAAACAGTAAAATAGGAATGATAAATAATAACAAAATAATTTTACAAGCATTTAATATAAATGCAAATCAATTTGTGGAATTAAGATTATTATTTCCAAATTATTTATTAACTTCAAATAATTATGCTAATATTAAAAATGAATTGGGTTTACAAAAAATTATAGATGAAGAAAAAAATTATGGAAAAATAAATTGGCTTTTGTTTTTTATTATTTGTATAATATATGGATTAAGTATTTTTTTCATTTGGTTTTATTTGTGTAAATCTGAAAAAGTAGATTTTCAAGATGTTTATTTAAGAGATACACCTTATAATTACAGTCCAGGGGTTGCTAGTTATGTTATAACTATGGGTTTTCCTACTAATAGTATTTCAGCAGAGGTTTTAAATTTGTGTTTAAAAAAGAAAATGCAAATTGAAAAAATACTTAAAAAGAATTTATGGGGTAAAGATGATTATAAATTTATAATTATAAATTCATCAAATACAAATTTGTCTTCTAGTGAAAAATATATTTTTGATACTATAAAAACTGCTGCAAATTATAGTTATAAAAATTATCTTTTGTTTAAGAAAGAAGTTAAGGATAATACCCCTAATGAAATATTATTATCTGAATTTAAAGAGTATTTGAAAAAGAATGAATCAGGAACTACTACTAATTTTTATATTAGCTGGTGTGAATGTATTAGGGAAGATGCAAAAAAAGAAGGTTTTAAAATAAATTTTTTAGGTGTAATATTAATTTTTATATTGTCTATGTTATTTTTAATTTTTAATATTTTTATATTAAAATTATATTTTTTTATAATACTTATATTTTTTATGAGTCTAATTTTTATTTCAATTAGACCTAAATTAATGAAACCAAATAAAATTTTAAAATTGCATCATTTAAAATGGGGGGCATTAAAAAAATATTTAAAAGATTTTTCTGATTTTAATAATAAAGAAGTTATGGATATTAAATTATGGGAAAAGTATTTAGTTTATGCTATTCCTTTAGATGTTGCTAAAAAAGTTCAAAAAGACATGAAATTAGTATTCGCTAATTATAATGGAAATATAAAATCTAATATTTTTGTAGGGTTTTCAATAACAAATATTTCTGACTTTGTAAATATAAGTAATGATTTTAATACTGCTTTTTCTAGTGCTATGGCTACATCTGGATCTTCCGGTTTTTCTGGTGGTGGTGGCTCTGGTGGAGGCGGTGGAGGCGGTGGCGCCGGATAAGTATAAAACCTTTATATACTTTTTGGTTTTAATTATATTATCTAATTTTTATTTTTTTAAGAGGGGTATGTTTGGTTAATAATGATCATAACGAATTAAAGGTTTTAAAAACAGGAACTACAACAGTAGGTTTGAAAACCAATGAATTTGTTATAATTGCTGCTGATAAACAAAGCACTTTAGGGAATGTAAAAAATTCTATAGTTTGTAAGAAAGTACATCCTATAACAAAAAATGTGGCAATATCTATTGCTGGAAGTGTAGGGGATGCTTTTCAAATGATTAGAATTTTAAAAATGCAAGCTTCTTTATATGAAAATGAAAGAAATAAAAAAATTAGCGGTAAAGCAGTAGTAACATTAACATCTAATATATTAAATTCAAATAGATATTACCCATATATGATTTCTTTTATTGTTGGTGGTTATATTAATTCACCAGAATTATATAGTACTGATGCAGTAGGTGGTGCTGAAGAAATTGATAATTATACTTCTACAGGTTCTGGTAGTGATTATGCTGTTAGTGTTTTAGATAATAAATATAAAGAAAACTTAACAAAAGATCAAGCAATTAAATTAGTATGTGAAGCGATAAATGCTTCTAAAAAAAGAGATATTTATACCGGTGGTAAAGGAATAGATTTATTATTTATAGATAAAAAAGGTATAGAATATCAATATATAGAATAAAACATTTTTAGAAACAATAAATTAAACTATAAATTATAATTTTTAAATATAATATGATTTTTTAAATGAACTAGTTTTCGAATTTTAAGTGATGTAAATGAATAAAGATGAAATAATTCAACAAATTAAAGAGGTTTTAAAAAACGTCCAAGTAAGTAAAATTGAATTTTTGGGGCCAGAGATTTATATTTATACTAAAAACATATCTGATTTTTATGAAAATGAAAAATACATTTCTAATTTAGCTTTCATATTAAAAAAGAAAGTAAATATTAGAAGCGAAGTTTCTGAATTAATGGACTTAAATGAAGCAAAAGAAAAAATTGTAAATATAATTCCTAAAGAAGCGGGGGTTGCAGCTATTTATTTTGATACTGCTTTTTCAGAAGTTGTTATTGAAGCATTAAAACCAGGATTAGTAATTGGTAAAAGTGGACAAACAACTAAACAAATAATTTTAGAAACTAAATGGACTCCTTCAATTTTAAGAAAATCTACAATAGAAGGCAAATATTTAAAACAGATAAGGGGTTTAATTTACAAATATAGTTCAGAAAGAAAAAAAAATTTAATTTATGCTGCTGACAAAATATTTACTGGAAAAAAATCTAAAAAAGATTGGGTTAGATTTTGTTGTTTAGGTGCTTTTAGAGAAGTAGGTAGAAGTTGTATATTATTAGAAACTGCAAATTCTAAAATATTATTAGATTGTGGTGTGAGCACAACTTATGGCGATGATATGTATCCTGAATTAAGTAGTATGGGACACGCCATAAATGATATTGATGCCGTAGTATTAACTCATGCACATACAGATCATGCTGCTTTTGTTCCTTATCTATATAAAATAGGTTATAAAGGGCCAGTTTATTGTACTGCTCCAACAAGAGATATAATGTATGTTTTACAAATGGATTACATAAATGTTTCAGGCAAAGATGGTCAAGAAGCACCATATACTGAAGCAGACATAAATGAAATGTTAAAACACATAATTGTTAGGGATTATGACGAAGTAACAGATATTACTCCAGATATAAGATTAACATTCCATAATGCAGCACATATTTTGGGTTCTGCAAGTGTTCATTTACATATTGGGGATGGTGCACATAATTTAATGTATTCTGGAGATTTAAAATTTGGATTTACAAGATTATTTAATAATTTAGAAGAAAAATATCCTAGATTAGAAACTTTAATTTTAGAAAGTACCTATGGTGGAAATAATGATATTATGCCTCAAAGAAATATAGCTGAAGATCGTTTAATTTCTGTTATTAACGATACTATAAAAAATAATGGTAATGTTTTAATTCCTGTTTTTGGAGTTGGTAGAAGTCAAGAAGTAATGTTAGTTTTAGAAGAATATTTTAGACGAAATAAGTTATTGGCAAAAAATGTATATTTGGCAGGAATAATAAAAGAAGTGTGTGCAATTCATACAGCATATCCTGATTATTTTAAAGAAAATCTTAAAAGAAGAGTTTTACAAAATAACTCTCCATTTAGTTCTCCAATATTTAAGGAAATTGAAAACAAACAAAACTTAGAGGATGTTTCTAATGAAACTTGTAATGTTTTTTTAGCAACTTCTGGTATGTTAGTTGGTGGTATGTCTGTTGATTTATTACATAAATTTGCAAGTAATGAAAAGAATACATTAATATTTGTAGGTTGGCAATCAGAAGGTTCTATAGGTAGAAGATTACAAGAAGGATTAAAAGAAATAACTATATTAGATGAAAAAGGAAAATTAAAAAAGATACCTGTAAACATGAACGTTGTAACAATTGAAGGTTTTTCAGGACATAGTGATAAAAATCAATTAATGGCATATATTAAAAATTTAAATCCAATTCCTAAAAGAATTTATTTAGATCACGGAGAAGAAGATAAATCAATTTCTTTTGCTAAATATGTGTCTTCAAAATTGAATATTCCTTGTTATGCTCCTAAAAATTTAGAATGTATTAGAATTAGATAATTCTAATTCTTTTTTTATTTTAATTTTAAAAATTCTTTTTCAAAATTTTTCAAAACTTTATAATTATTTTTTAATTTATAATTTGCTTTTTTTATTAATGTGGATAATTGTTTTTTATCAAATAATATTTTATCATTTATTTTTACAATTACATTTAAATTTTTTGAACCAATTATTTCTATAATATAACGACCAGATTCTATGAAAAAAATTCCTCCTCTTTTAATTCCTAGTTCTGTTTTTAGCTTTAAAATTTTATTTGCCTCATATTCATTTTTTGCAACAAAATGAAAAATAAACGGTTCTTGTTTTAACCATATTTCTTCGTGTCCTAAATCTTTATTTAATACGTCTAATACTTCTTTTACTTTGACTGTTCTATGCCATTTACCCATAAATAAATTAGGTTGTTTTTGCTCATCTTTATTACAACCTAAAAGCATAATTCTACCACAACATGATGAACTAGTAAAAAAGTTCTTTTTTTTATTAAATTTTTTTAAAAAAGGAATTAATGTTATATCTACTTTATTATCTTTAATAGCACTATCTAATTTTTTCATAGTATTTTCTTTAGTCATTTTAAATCGAATATCTTCTAAATTATTCATAAAATCCACTTAAATATTAGGAATGCATCATTATTAAAATATTGCTATATAAAATAAATCAAAACTGGAAAAATAATACTACTTAACATTAATATTCGTGGGTTGTTTGTGTTAATACACAAAAAACCTATTATTGCAGACACCCAAAAAATTATTAATCCTAAAAATCCAGAAAAAATAAAAATTAATACATGAAATAAAATTATTAAAAAAGAATAGACATATTTTAAGTTTAAATTAGTTAAATATTTTATACTTAATTTTGCAAATGTTTTTGTTATAAAATAACTTAAAATTATACCTAAAATTATAAAAAATATTATAAAAAATAAATTATAGTTTGTAGAGTAAGATAAATAATTTTTAAAAAATACCGCTGATGCTGTTCTAGATTTATTTGTATAATATACTACAATAAAAGATAGTATCATAACTAATGTTGTAATCCCTCCATTTAACATAATATATTCTTCATCATCTAATTTCAAAGTTTTAGCCCCAAAATAAGTTGCTAAACCATTGCCTATGCCTGGAAACAAAGATGCAATAATTGAAAGTATAGATGCTAATATTCCAATTCTAAATTTTGTTTTTAAATTAATTTTATATGTGATTATTTTTTGATTTATTTTTTCATATTTTTCATTAAAATAATATAAAATATTTGACATACCAAATAATCCTGTAATTAATGGAAATATACTATTATTTATCGATTTATTAAATGCAATATAACCTATAATTGCTGAAAAAATTATTATAAAATATCCAAAATAATTTTTTTTAGATAAAATTAAAAAAAACAAAGTTAAAATTAAAATTATAGGGGTAATATATGTAATTAATTTAGGAATATAATTTAATATAAAAATAAATAATAAAAATAAGGGCAAACCAAAAAATATACTATATATTGCTCCATTCAAATATAAAATTATTGCATAATATCCTTTTCCTTTAAAATATAATTTTTGAGTTGCCATAGATGATACAAAATTTTCATTATTAGGCACAAAAAATATTGTTGTAGGAATAATACTTAAAAAAGAAAAAATTATAGACATCAGAATTATTAAAATTGCATTAAAGTTAGAATCAAAATTAAAAGATGTTAATAAATAAAGGAAATTATTTATGTGTAAACCAGGAATTAAACCAGAAATGATTCCTA
>CAZMGA010000010.1:0-1632 GCA_964565725.1 uncultured archaeon
TATAATCCTTTCCTATTTTTACATAATAATTAATATCTAAAAATTTATTGAAATTTTTATCAGGAATATCATTAACTTTACTTTTATATAAATCTTTTAAATATGTTTTTAATTGCTCAGAATCACAAAAATGTTTTTCACAATTTATATCTTCATAATTATAAGATATCATATTATTTGCTTTTCCATACAAATTAAATTCTTCAATTGAACCAAAACCATATAATTCTAAATTTGCATCGTTATTAGATCCACTTGAAGAACCACTTGAACTTTTATTCATAATATTTATAATTATAGTATTACTTCCATTTTTATTATCTGAAACAACATAATTCAAAATAATATAATTGACATTTATTGTAATATTTTTTTCCTTTGTAGTACCAGCTATATTTATAGTTAAATCTTGACCATTAGGAACTAATTTTATAGTTAATCCATCTTTAGTAATAGTTAAAGCACCATTTAATTTGAAACCATTATTACAACCATCTAATATTGTTTTTGTAATTTCTTTATTAATACCATTATAGTCAATATCTATTTCTGGAGTTAATTTACAATTACTTGAACTATTAGAATTGCCAGAATTATTAGAACTTGTTTTTTTATCAATACCTAAAGTATCCATTACTTTTTCTATTGCTTGAGTAGCACCTAACACTTTCCAAAAGTCTTGAACTTCAATTAATTTATTCACTTTTCCAACATTTAAATTTGCAGTAAATACTGTAGGTAAATTAACAGTTTGATTTAATTCACTAGCAACTTGTCTTATAGATGTAATACTTTTAGCAACATCAGATACAGAACCTTTATCTATAAATAATTCATTAGATAATTTTTCAGTATCTATACTTTTAGAAATATATATTCTTAAAACTTGATAATAACCATGTGTAGCATCATTTCTTACTTCTGGAGAGCCAGTAACTGATACTCTAATTACAGAAGTTCCTTTTGAAATAATTTTTTCTTGAGTATTATTATTATTTGGTAATATTACATCTTCATTTAATGCAAAATTACTTACATCTATAGGATCACCCATATTAAATTGAGCACCTTTAGAATAACAAAAATTATAGACTAAAATTTCTTTATGTTTGTTTATAAAATCATTCATTTTTAATACATCACCTGTTGATAATTCTATACATTTATCTCCAAAATTAGTTGCAAAATAATCTTGAACATGTACAGGAACAATCATAAAAGAATTTAAATTATTATTAAATCCAGCTAAAACTCTTGCGTTATAAACACCAGGTATAAATGAAGATTGTAAAGTAACAGTCATACTTGAATTTGGAGCAATATTTCCTGAATTTCCTGATATAGTAATTTGTGAATCAGGTTTTACTTCTACGTTTACACTTGAATTACAATTATTTCTAATTTGAATAGTATTAGTTGTAGGTAATTGAACAGCAAATCCATTTAATGCATAATAATTTCCAGTACCTGTTAAATCAGAACCATAAATATTTCTTGCATCTGTAACAGTATCATTAGCTATTGAACCACCAGTTAAAGGGTTAGAACCAGCGCCTAAATATCCACCTAAACCTGAGAACAATGAAGGATTTATATTACCAAAATTACCATATCCTGAAAACATACTTTGAT
>CAZMGA010000010.1:1732-22524 GCA_964565725.1 uncultured archaeon
AACAATGAAGGATTTATATTACCAAAATTACCATATCCTGAAAACATACTTTGATAATTTTGAACTCCTAAAATTACAGGATCAAAAGCATTACTACCCATGATAGTTCCATTTGAAGATATTATTTGTAAACATCTTGACAAATCACTAACAGAATTTTCTTTTTCTAACTTAGTAGTTATTTCTTGTAAACCATTATTTGTAGGATAATAAGCTTTAATAGTAAAAATTACTTTTGAAGTCTCAGAAATTACATCACTAGACTCTTTAAAATTCAAATCAAAATTATTATTTCCTGTTTTTAATACTTCAAATAATTCTAATCCTTCTTCTTTAATTTCTAATTTATCATTAGTATATTTACCTAATTCTTTACCATCCCATTCAACAAAGATTTTAACATTATTTAATTTTGCAGGGTTAGTATTATAATTACAATTATTAATTAAATTATATTCATCATCTTTTATATTTTTTAAAGTTAAACAATCAACAGAATCTAAAGAATCTCCTAATTTTATATAAATATTCAAAGGGATTTTTGCATTCCAACTTGTGTTTACTTCTTCACTAGTTAAAACTAAATCTAAATATGTTGTAAAAGATTTAGGTTCTAATAAATTTTCACCAAATTCAGTTAATTTTGCATTTAAATCCAAATTTATATTTCCATCAATATACATATTAGTATGTAAATTAGTTTTTAATTCCATATATTTACCAAAAGAATTATCTACAAAACCAAATTTAGTTATTTTTAATTTATATGGTAAAGGTGTACTTAAATTTATAGTCTTAAATGCTTTATCATTATTTTCTTTATCAATAGAAAAAATTATTTCAGGTAAACTAGAAATTAAAATATTTTCATTTATTTTTATTTCTGAATTTATCACATTATAACTTGGAGCGCTCACATTAATTTTTAAAGTATCCCCAACATTAGGTTTTTGAATTTCAAAACTATATTGTCCAAAATCATTTGTTTTTCCACTACTTAATAAAGTATCATTCAAATACAAATTTACTTTTGCATTATTAATTAAAGAATTATCATCTAAACTTTTAACTTCAATATATCCAGTATTATTTACAAAAGGAACAATTACTTTAGGATATAAATCAACAGTTAAATTATAAGGATTTTCTACACTTACAGTTATATCTTGTTCAAATAAAATTTCTGATTTATTTGATTCTAAACCTATTTTCAAAATACTATTTCCAGTTTTTGTAGTATTTATTTTAAAATTACCTATTAATTCAGCATTTTGATTAAATTCAGATAATTTTGCAATATATTTTGTACCTGATTTTTCAAATTTAATATTTGTATTATTTAAAGTTCCAACAACAGAAGAAATATCTAATGCGTTAGTTGAATCAATTACTAATTTTAAATCTGTAAAATTAGTTTTTTTAGCATTAATTAAATTAAAATTAAAATTTGTTTCTGTATTATATGAAGAATATAATTCATCATAAACTTTTGTAGATACTAAATCATCAGTAGCAGTCATATCTATACAAGCAATATCTTTACAAATTAAATCTCCTGATTTTAAAGGGATAGACAAAGTATTTGCATAAAAGCTCATTTTTTCAGAAACACTTTCACTTTGCCCTAAAACAGTATCTAAAGGCAATCTAATAAAAGAACTTCCTGCTTTTAACATAGCCCTATAATTTAATCTAAATAAACTAGCTTCACTATCATTAACTGAAAATTTAACTTTAACTAATGTAGCACCAGCATTAATTTTACTTAATTTAGATTGTATCCATAAAGCATCATCATTAGTTTTATTTTGAACATCTGTAGCATAACCATTAGGATAATTATAAGTTGTTCCTTTTACATTTGAACCATAAACTACTTCTACATCTTTCAATATAACATCGCTTTCACCAAGATTTACAGCATTACCTAAAAAGAATAATTCTCCTTCTGAATAAGCAGTTTTTGGAACATTCAATACAAAAACAGCATAATATTCATTATTTCTTAATACATTATAAGGTACAGAAGTTATTTCGCTACCATCAGCATTATAAATACCCAATAAATTAAAACTTAAATTAGTATTATATGCTGTAAAATAAGTATTAATATTTACTGTTTGATTTGTTTCTAAATTTACAAATAAAGAATAACTTGCACCAGTATCACTATATGCTTTTGCATAAACTGTTTTATCAGCACTTATACCATAAAAATGAGCAATTCCTAATTCATCAGTTATAGTAGTATTTGATACTTTTTTATTAGAATATAAATCATATAAATCTACACTCAAATTAGTAATAGGCAAACCTTTTAAATCTAAAACTGAAACATCTACATTTCCCCTACCAACTATTAAATTAACATTAATTTTATTTATTTGTCTAATATCTAAAATTAAAGGGGTAGAAGTTTGTGAATAATCACCTTTATTTACTACAACATAATATGCAACATTAGATTCTAATCTATCAAATACAACTGAACCTTCGGCACCAGTTAATTTTGTAGAAATTAAAGCTTCATCTTTGTATAATTTCACAGTAGCATTTGCAGAAATTTCATCATTAGCTGTAACATTAACTGTTAGAGAAACATTATCTTTAACAGGTTGTAATATAATATTTAAAGGTACATCAGAAACAGTAATTTTACTATTATAATACATATATCTTGCATCATCAACTACAATATTGTATTCTCCCAATTCACTAACAGGTAATTCAAATAAACCTTTATCAGATTCTAATAAAATATATTCTTTTAAAATATAATTATTTTTAGAAATAATTATTTTTGCACCATTAACTGTAGAAACACTATCCATTACTTTTACTTTTAATTTACCTACATTAGTATTTGATAATTGTACTCTACAACTTATAGTATTATTTTCTATAACCTCTCTATTACATTCTGAATCAACATTAATAGTATTTAATACACTATATTGTCCTTCAGGATCATTAATAATAAAATAATATTCTTTATTTGCAGGCAATTCTAAATTTATAGTTCCCGATTCATCAGTATAACCTTGACCTTGTAGATTATCATTGGAAACAAAATAAGCAGAAACTTCCATATTTGGCAAAATTTCATTATTCATGTTTTCAACAGTTATACTTACATTTCCTTTTATTTTTTCAGAATCAACTACAACAGTTAAATCACCATTCAAAGATAAATCTTTTTCAATATTATATTCTTCTGATGAAATATGTATACTTTTACAGTCGTTAGGTAAATTAGTTAAGTCTAAAGTACCATTATTTACAGTATATATATCATTATAATCTATTTCATTACAACTTACATTTAATTCTATTAATTCAGAAAACATAGCTGTTGTATCTTCATCTTTATATAATGTTAAAATTTTGTTAGATAATAAATTAGATGAATCTAAAACATAAATAATATAATCAGAATCTTCTTCAAAAATTAATTGATCAGTTGAAT
This sequence comes from uncultured archaeon, assembly GCA_964565725.1. Lineage (GTDB taxonomy): Archaea > Iainarchaeota > Iainarchaeia > Iainarchaeales > 0-14-0-20-30-16 > 0-14-0-20-30-16. The sequence goes on from CAZMGA010000010.1 coordinate 5,199, forward strand.
CTAATATATAATTATCATTTAATAATTTTAAAGAAACAATTTCATTTTTCGGAACTCTCATTTTAATATATCCCGAATAATCAGTAGTTTCTGTTATATAATCGTTGCCATAAGATAATTTTACTTCTAAATTTGGCACTGCAACATTATTTGTGGTGTCTATAAAATATAAATTTGCAGTTATACTTTGGTGTCCTACAACCCCAGTAAAAAACAAGATTAAAAATATAATCAAACATAATACAAGAATATTAAAAATCCCCATAAAAACAACAGGATTTATGTTTTTTTCTTGCAACCAATTGTCAATCTTATAAGGAAAATGCATTCCTTTTGAATCAAACCAATCTAACAAAGCATAATGCTTTTCTTCTAACTTGTAATATAAGTCAGATAATCCCATATACAACACCACTAATATATATATGACTACAAAAGCTTTTAAATACTTCACTCAAAAGGAGAATAATTTATAATCCTTTTGATCTTTTGTAATTATATGTTAAATATAAATAAGAATAAATATATAAATATAGAGCTTAAATTTGCAAAGAATTGGTTTCAAAAGGGAATAGGATTAATGTTTTTAAATCCAAAAAAATTTGACTTTGGTTTAGTATTTGAATTAAGGAAACAAAAAAAATATTCTAACTCAATACATATGCTTTTTGTATTTATGCCTATATTAGCAATATTTTTAGATAACAATAAAAAAATTGTAGACAAAAAAATATTAAAACCATTTAATTTACGTTATACTCCTAAAAAATCTTGCACTTATTTAATAGAACTACCTATAACACATAAAAATAATTTTAAAATAAATGATAAATTAAATTGGTAAGATTCATATATATTTGTGTTTTTTATAGTATATGGTTTCTTTATTATCATTAAGAAAGGCAGTAAACAAAATGATGCCTTATATTTTATTAGCTTTATTAATCCTTTTAGGTATAGATTTATTTTTTAAAACACATAATGAAAATGTAAAAATCATTTTAGAAATTTTAGATTCTGCAATAATAATTATTTTTATATTTGATTTAATACTTTTGTTTAAAGAATCAAAAGACATAAGATTTTTCTTCAAAAATTATTGGTTAGATATTATAGCTGTTTTACCATTTGGTTTAATTTTTAGAACTGCAGATAGTGTTTTGAAAATTGGTTTAGAGGTTGAAAAAATAGTTGCTGGTCAAAAGGTAGTTCATGAATTAGTAAAAGGAGAAGATTTAATTAAGTTTTTTTCAAGACTTTTAGAAAAAATTAAAATATTTGAATTTTTAGGAAAATTTACAAAAGGATTTAGATTCATACCTAAAACAATAAAATATATTAAAAAAACTGATTCTTTTGCAAAGCTACACGATATTTTTTATTACAACAAATTAGATTATGAATTACCAGAAAAATTTAGATTTAAAAGATAAATTTTAAGGTAATAATCTATCAGGATCTCTAGGAAATAAAACAGCTTCTTTAGTGTTTTCTAAATCAGTCATTCTTCCAACTATTCTATCTAAACCCATTCCAAATCCACCATGACTTGGACAACCATATTTTAATAGTTTAGAATATTCTTTTAATTGTTCTAAATCTAATCCTTTTGCTTCTGCTTGTTTTAAAAATAAATCTAATTTATGTTCTCTAATTGCACCAGTAGTTATTTCTTGTCCTTTATACAACAAATCAAAAGAGTTAGTTGTTTTATTATCTGAATTATAATTATGATAAAAAGGTCTACAAGAAATTGGATAATCAATTACAAAAACAAAATCACTTTTATAGTTTTCCAAAAAATGTTTTCCTAATATAGCTTCAGCTTCTGGATCTAAATCATCATCATAAATTTTTTTATTATAATTTTTTTCCAACAATTCTAAAGCATCATAAAATTTTATTATAGGAAATTTTTCAGAAACATTAAAAATAATATTCATTTCTTTTAACAATTCAAAATCATTGCTTTGTAATTGTTTAATAATATATTTAAACATGTTTTCTGCAACATTAGTAATATCAGATAAATCTTTAACAAAAGATAGTTCTGCATCTAAACCAGTAAACTCAGTTAAATGTCTTGATGTTCTACTTTTTTCAGCTCTAAATACAGCTCCTAATTCATATATTTTTTCAAACCCCGCTGATTGCAACATTTGCTTATAAACTTGTGGACTTTGTGATAAGTATGCTATTTTACCCATATAATCTATTTTAAATAAACTAGCCCCACTTTCTGCACCTATAGTTGTAATTTTAGGCGTGTTTACAGCAATAAAATTTTCCTTTTGAAAATATTCATTAACATAACCTATAATTTTACTTCTTAAAATAAAAATATTCATATTTTTTCTTTGTCTCAAATCTAAAAATCTATTATCAAACCTAGTAGATAAATCAGATTCTATTTTACCAGAAATATCAATTGGCAAAGCATCAGATTTAGTTTCAATTACTAACTCTTTTAATAAAATTTCAAAACCATTTCTTGCTTGTTCACTTAATTTTACAATTCCTTTAACATTTACAACACTTTCAATAGTTATTTTATTTAAATCATCAAAATTAGAAAATTCTTTTTTCTTAGCAATTACTTGCAAAGTACCTTCTCTTCTTCTTAAAATAATAAATGCCAAATTACCCAATAATCTCAATTCTTCTACAAAACCAGAAATTTCAATTTCGTTATCTACATTTTTTTTTAAATTTTCAAAAGCCATATAATCACCAGTATAATATAAATTATATAACATAAAAGAATTTATAAATCATAAACTTTAAAAAAAGATTAAAAAAACTATTATCTTAATCTAGGTCTTTTTCCAGAAATGCTTGTAGGTTTTTTTGATTTAGGTTTTAAAGATTCTTTAGGTTTAAATCCATAAGAGATTCGTCCATTAATTCCCAAATCTATTTTTCCATGCTTCTTAACATACTCTTTATATCTTGATTCCCACGCACTAAATTCTGTTTTTAATTTAGCAAAAATTTTTGGATCTGTAGAACCAGTTGTAGAATTAATTCTTGCTTTTAATTCTCTAAATTTATTATATAAATACTCTCGCTCTTCAATTGCATTCATAATATCACTATAAATATAAATTTAATATATTTTTTAAACTTTTTGTTTTTTCATTTTCATTTGAAATAAATATATTTTCATCTTTTATTTCTGGCAAATATTTCCATACTTTTTTGAATCCGTTTTTTTTAACATCTTCAATATATTGTTTTAAAATAGGATAAAAAACTCTAGGATTTTCTTTTTTTAATAAATTATTTTTATCCAATTTACAAAAAGAATATTCTTCATCATAATATTTATAATTGGGAAATAGTTTACACAATAAAGGGCGTTTTAAATAAATACTACATTCATCATTTTTTAAAAATATACACCCATTATTTTGTTTTAAAGCCAAACTTAAAAAAAAAGTTTTATTATCAATTTTAAAAAAATTATCATTAGTTATATCATAAAATTCAATATAATAATCCAAATATTTTTCAACAAAATCATTATAATTAATTTTTAATTTTCTTGCAATTGCTTTAACTTCATCTGGAAATAGATAAATTTTATATTTTTTACAGCATAATGAACAACCATTACATAAATTAGTCATAATAAAAAACCCATATTATTTTAAAACTTCATACAATTCTTTATTTAAAATAATTTTATTTACTTTACCTAAATTTTGTTTATATATGATTTCTTTATTCTCTAAATTTAACAATATTCTATGAGCTTTAATTTTTGAAACACCTTCTAATCTATTTAACTCATATTGATAGATTTCACCATTATTACTTATAATTTTTTCTATTATTTGTTTTTCTTCTTTACTTAAAAAATTTAATATGATCTTTGTATTTTTCTTTTGAACGTTTTCGGTTTTAATTAATTTATTAGACAAGAAATAAAATATTATTGCTCCAGCTAATAAACCAAAAAAACCCATTATCCCAAAAGCATAAATCCCATTCATAAATCTATTATCAGGGGGTTTCATTCTATTAAAATCATTAAAGTTATAATCTTTTAAATCAGATTTATTTATTTGTACAGTATTATTTATTTGTTTATAACTAATTAAAAAAATAATTAAAAAAATAATTATTACAAAAACAAATATTAAAAGCACATTAAATCTATTTTTTAAAAAAGTCATAATTATATAAAGGACATTTAATTTAAAAAACAATCGTTTCAAAAAAAAGAAACTAAGTTTCACAAAAAAAACAATCGTTTCAAAAATTAATATATATGGTTTCAAATATAGATATATTTGGTGAAAGATTGAAAGAATTAAAATCTAATGTTATTTTAGAATTAAAAAACATATATAAGACATATAAAATTGGGGATACTGAAATAAAAGCAAATAATGGTATAAATTTAAAAATTTTAGAAGGTGAATTTATATCTATTATAGGAGCATCAGGTTCAGGAAAATCTACTACATTATCCTTAATAGGTTTATTAGATTATCCTACAAAAGGAGATATATTTTTAGATAATACAAATATAACAAAAAAACCAGAATCTGAAATTGCTAGAATCCGTGGTTCAAAAATAGGTTTTATATTTCAAACATTTAATTTATATCCTTCCCTAACTGTTTATGAAAATATAACCTTGCCTATGAAAATTCACAATATTTCAGAAAATATAATCAAAAAAAGAGTTCCTGAATTAATAAATGTAGTAGGATTAAATCACAGAATAAATCATATTCCTAAAGAATTATCTGGCGGAGAAAGACAAAGAGTAGCAATAGCTAGAGCTTTAGCTACAGATCCAAAAATAATTTTGGCAGATGAACCTACTGGTAATTTAGACTCTAAAACAAGTATTGAAATAATAAAGCTTTTAACAAAATTAAATAAAGATAATAACAAAACAATCATATTAGTAACACATGAATCTGAAATTGCAAAATATACTAATAGAACTATCGAAATAAAAGATGGTAAAATAATTTACGATGGTTCTACAAAAAAAAGATATGAGGTGAAAAAATGAAATTTATTAATAAAAATATACTATTAGGATTATTTGTAATATTGTGTTTAACATTTTCTTTTTGCACAACAACAGATCCAGCACATTTAATAAATATTAATAGTGTAAATTATTTACCTAACACTATTTATCCTGGGGATGTTGTGAGTTTAGCAATAAATATAGAAGATATTGGTACAATAAATTACATTAAAGATTTAACTGTGAGTTATGAATTAGATGATGCTTTTACAAATGTAGAAAATTCATATTTTATAGATGAAATAAAACCAAAAATGCAAAAAACAGCAATATTAAAATTTAAAGTAAATGAAAATACTATTGCAGGATATTATCCCATATTATTAAATTTTGATTATTATAGAAATGGAAATAAAATAAATGAAACACAAGAATTAACAATTCCAATAACAAAAACATCTAAAAATATATTATTAACAGTAAGCCCTAAAAAAATAAATCCAGGAAAAGAATCAGAATTACAATTAACTTTAACTAATTCAAATAATTCAACAATCTCAAATATTGAAGTTTCATGGTATGAAGAAAATAATTTGATTTTACCTTTAGGTTCTGATAATATAAAATCTATTAAAAGTATAGAAGGAAATACTTTTGAAACTGTTTATTATAATGTAGCTACAGACCCGAATTTAAGTCCAGGAATATACACCTTAAAAACAACAATTAAATTTAATGATTCTAATGGTATAAAAACACAAACATCTAATATAGGAATAATAATTGGTGGAGAAACTGATTTTGATGTTAGTGTGGAATATGAAGGCAACAACGAATATTCCTTTAGTATTGCAAATATAGGAACAAACGATGCAGAATCTACTTTAATAGAAATTCCTGAACAAACTGGAATAAAAACTATAGGTACAAATCAAGCAATATTGGGAGGCATAGATAGAGGAGATTACACTATGGCTACTTTTACCATAATAAACTCTAATATGACTATGCAAAAAATAGATCCTAACAATATATCAAAAGACGAAAATTTTAGAAAACTTGAAAATAAAAATAACGATTTAAATATAATTTTATATTATACAGATACAACAGGAAAAAGACAAACAATAACTAAAACTGTAAATTTAAATAACAATACATTAACATCTAATACAAACTTAAAACCTCAAAAAAATAATAATAATTGGTTATTTGTGATTATAGGCATAATAATAATTATTTTTACAAGTGTAATTTTTACAAAAAGAGAATATATTAAAACATTAATAATTAAATTTAAAAAAAGAGGATTTAAATGAAACTTTTAGATACTTTCAAATTATCAATTAATAGTATTTTAAATAGAAAATTAAGATCTTGGTTAACTCTATTAGGAATAATAATTGGTGTTGCGGCAGTAGTATCTATAGTTTCAATAAGTCAAGGTGCACAAGAAAGCATTGAAGATCAAATGAATAGTTTTGGTGCAGATTTAATAACAATTAATCCTGGTTATTCTAGAAGTATGAATTTTAGCATGGGCCCACCAGGAATGAATAATACAAATAACAAAACTACCAATAATGAAGATCCTGTTTTAACAAAAAAAGATTTAACAAAAATAATTGGAAATTCAAATATTATTATTGCAAGTCCAATAGTATCTGAAAGATTAGAGTTATATTATGGGTCTGAAAAAATAAATATTAATTTAACAGGTATTGATCCATTAGCATCTAAAGATATATTTGATATTATTTTAAGTTCTGGAAGACTACTAACAACAAGTGATACTTCGGCAATAATAATTTCTTATGATTTAGCAAATTCAACCTTTGATAGACTAATTACAATAGGCAAAAAATTAACAATTGGTTCTGAAAATTTTATAGTTGTAGGAATATTAGAAAATAATGAAACAAGAAATACTGTTTATATGAATTACAAAACAGCTTGGTCTATAACAGAAGATACAGAAAAAGGAAATTTTACTTCAATTAAAGCAAAAGTTGATGACTTAAATAATATTGAAAATACTATAGAAAATATTACAAAAACATTAGCAATATCTCGAAGAGTTTATGGAAAAGATTATGACTTTTCAATTAGTTCTCCATCAAGTATGAAAGAAAGATTAGAAGAAATGACAAATACTATGACTTTATTTTTAGGGGGTATAGCAATTATATCTTTATTGGTAGGCGCAATAGGCGTTGCTAATTCCATGTTCACATCCGTATTAGAAAAAACAAAAGAAATAGGAATTTTAAAATCTTTAGGAGCTACAAATAAAGAAGTATTAATTTTATTTTTAATAGAATCCGGATTATTTGGGTTAATTGGAGGAATATTAGGCGTATTATTAGGAGCATTAGTTTCTTTAGGATTTTCAGGAATTGGAATTAGAATGATTATGAATGGAAACACTTCTGCACAAATATCTCCAGAAATAGTAATTATAGCTATATTAATTTCGACAATAATAGGAATAATTTCGGGTTTAATACCAGCAATTAAAGCCTCAAAATTACGACCTATAGAAGCATTAAGATATGAGTAATTAAATTATATCTTTTATTTCTTTTACTATTTGTAATTCTTCATTTGTAGGAATTACTAATCCTATAATTTTAGAATTTTCATTTGTTAAAAATGTTTTATTTGCTTCATTATTTTCATCATTCAAATCTAATCCTAAATATCTAAAATGTTCTAAAACTAATTTTCTTAAATAAGGTGAATTTTCTCCTATCCCACCAGTAAAAACTATAGCATCAACACCTTGCATTTCTGCGATGTATGAACCTATAATTTTAACAATTCTATTTACTAAAATATTATTTGCTAATAATGCTATTTCATCTCCTTCTTTAGATTTAGTTTCAATAACATAATGATTAGAGCTTATATTACTTATACCCAATAATCCTGATTTTTTATTTAATGCATTTTTAATATCTTCTTTTGTTAATCCTTGTTCCAATAAAAATAATATTATTTCAGGATCAAAACTTCCGGATCTTGTCCCCATAGGCAAACCTTCTAAAGGAGTAAAACCCATTGAAGTATCATAACTTTTTGCATCCTTTATTGCAGTAATACTTTGACCATTACCTAAATGGCAAGTAATTATTTTTAAATCTCTTAAATTTTTATTTAAAATATTTGCACATTGATTTGCAACATATTTATGACTTATTCCGTGAAACCCATATTTTCTAATTTTATATTTTTCATAAAATTCATAAGGTAAACCATAAAGATAAATTTCTTTTGGCATAGTACTATGAAAAGCAGTATCAAATACAGAAAATTCTTTAACATTAGGTAATTTTTCTAAAAATATATTTATACATTGTAAATTTATTGGATTATGTAATGGAGCTAAGAAACTCATTTGTTCTAAAGTTTCTAAAACATCATTATTTATTTCAATAGTTTTATTATATTTTTCTCCACCATGTACAACTCTATGACCTATATATTTTATATCATCTAAAGAATTTAATAAATTTTTTTTTATTATTAAATTTAAAAAGTCATCTATTGCTTCTTTATGCGTATTAAAATTTAAAATTACTTTTTCTTTAACATCATTAATTATTATTGCTCGATTAGCATTAGGTGCATTTAATAAACAACTATAATTTGCACTTACAATACATTTTTCACTTTCAAATTCAAAAACTTGTGCCTTTAAGGAACTACTACCGGCATTAATTACTAATATATAATTCATGTTATTCACCTTTAAAAAATAGATAACTAATTTATAGTCAATATATTTAAATATCCTTTTTAATATTGTTTAAATCTTTATTTTTGCCAATTAAATACAAATTTCTCAAAAAGTCAAAACATCTTAATATTAATTCAAAAAATATAATAAATAAAAAGTAATAAAATATTAAATTCCAATATGATAATAATTTATAAAATATATCTAAAGAATAACTTAATGGATTAAAATTCATACTTATTAAAAAAATAGCTAATAAAGAAAACGGCAATAGTTTAGCAATTTCTTTAGATAAATCTTCAGAAAAATAAGATATGATTCTAATTGTTGCAATTAAAGACATTGAAATTAATAAAATATATTCTATGTTTAATTCTGAAAAGAATACTAAAAAAGAACCAAAAACAAGGAACCACAAAAAAACAAATAATGGAAATAAAATTAAATATTTTAAAATGTAAATTAAGATTGCAAAAAACAATTTTAATAACTTATGTTCAGATAAATTATATTTATCTAAATCAAAATTAAAAATATCTTTCCTACCAATAAATTTATAGAATTTAAATATAAAAACAGAATATAAAATTAATCCTAAAACAAAAAAAACCATTGGTTTTAAAGTATAAATAAAATCATTAAAAATTAAAGTATTTAAATTAAGCATATAAATACAAAATACACAAAATATATAAAATAATAACTAAAATATGCCCCTGCCGGGAATTGAACCCAGGTCATTAGAGTGAGAGTCTAATATGATAACCACTACACTACAGGGACTAAATATATAATTATGAATAATTAGATTTATAAAAAGATTATTTTAAACTAATTGTTTTTGACAATTTACTAATAAGAATTTTTGCTTATTATGATCTAAATTTATGATTATATCTAATATTTTAAATCTTTTAAAAAAATACTTTGTAAAATAATCTTTTTCAACTGAATTTGGTTCAAATAAAAATATATTTTCTTTCAACCTAAATTTATGGTATTTGGAATTAATTCTTGTAACTAAAGGCACTAAAAAAACAAATTGTCCATTGTTTTTTAATAATCTAAAAACCTCTTTAAATATTTTATTTTTGTTAGGAATATATTGAATAGCATATCTTGAATAAATAATATCAAAAAAATTATCTTTAAAATGAGTATTAATTATATTTTTCACAAAATATCTTATCTTAGAATTATTACATTTTGCAATATTAATTAAATTTTTAGAAATATCTACACCATATACTTTTAATCCTTTATTAAAAAAGAATTCACAATCCAAACCAAATCCAATATTTTTATATTTGACAAAAAATTAATTTTTGAATATAATAATGAACGAGTAACACTTTTAGAGGAATTTTTATTTGAGTAATAAAAATTAGCTATTGTATCATATTGTTTAAAATCTAATTGCATAAAGAAATACGATAATTAAATTTATAAAATAATCACTAATAAAAGTAAAAATACAAAAAAAGAAGAAGATTAAAATTTTACTTCAATTATAAAATATACTTAGCCTCAAAATAGCACATGAATATGAGACTTTTGAGATTATTGGTTTTTGTTGTTGAACTTATTTAAGTTCAATCTCAACATAAACTTTGTCAGGCATTTCTAATTGCATTATTTTTTTTAGAATTAATTCATTAGCATGTATATCTAACATTCTTTTATGCACTCTCATTTGCCATCTTTCATAAGTTTCAGTTCCACCACCATTAGGTGCTTTTCTTGTAGGAACTATCATTTTTTTAGTAGGCAAATAAATTATACCAGTATGTTTTATACCAGCTGTTTCAGCAATTTTTAGAACATTAGTACTTATTTTTTCTAATAAATTAATATCAGGACTACTTAATTTAATTCTAGCATAGGAAGTCATCAGAATCACCAAAAAAATAAAAATTAACAAGGTATTTATACCTTGTCAGTTATTTGTATAATTACTCCTGCAGCAACTGTTTTACCCATATCTCTAATAGCAAATCTACCTAAAGGAGGGTATTCTTTATAACTTTCAACACACATTGGTTTTAATGGTTTTATTTTAACTATTGCAGCATCTCCAGCTTTTAAGAATTTAGGATTTTCTTCTAAAACACCACCAGTTCTAGGATCCAATTTTTTAACTAATTCTATAATTGTACAAGATTGTTGCAAAGTATGTATGTGGAATACAGGTGTATAACCAGCAGCAATTGCTGTTGGGTGTTGTAATACAACAATTTGAGCTAAAAATTCTTTAGCAACTGTTGGAGGATTACTTGCTAAACCAACAACATCACCTTTAGTTAAATCATCTTTAGTCCAACCTCTTACACTAAAACCAACATTATCTCCAGGTAATGCTTGAGGTAATTGAGTGTGATGAGATTCAACACTTTTTACTTCACCAGTTTTTCCTGAAGGCATTACAATTACTTTATCATTTGGTTTCATAATTCCTGCTTCAACTCTTCCAACAGGTACTAATCCAATACCTTTTATGTTATAAACATCTTCAACAGGTAATCTTAATGGTTTATCTGTAGGTAATTTAGGTGGATCTATATCATCTAAAATTTCTAATAATGTTTTTCCTTTATACCAAGGTAATTTATCAGATTTTTTTGCAATATTATCTCCCATCCATGCTGAGAAAGGCATAGGGATTAATTGTTCTTCTTTAAATCCTGAACCAGTTAATAATTTTTTAGCAGCTAAAACAATTTCATTATATTTTGCTTCATCATAATTTACTGCATCCATTTTATTTACACCAATAATTAATTTTTTTATACCCATTACTTGTGCAATAAATGCGTGTTCTTTTGTTTGTGGCATTATACCATCAGTAGCAGCAATTACTAATACAGCAGCATCAGCTTGTGCTGTTCCTTTTATCATGTTTTTAATAAAATCACTGTGGCCAGGAGCATCAATAACAGTTATACTTTTGTGAGCAGTTTCTAATTTTTTATAATTAATATCTATAGTTACTCCTCTTTCTCTTTCTTCTTTTAAGTTATCCATCATGTAAGCAAATGCAAATGAACCTTTACCTCTTGCTTCTGCTTCTTCTTTTAATTTTCTATATTCAGTTTCAGGTAATGCACCAGAATCGTACATTAATCTTCCAACAGTAGTTGATTTTCCATTATCTACATGTCCTATGAATACTATATTATAGTGACCTTTTTCAGCCATTTATATCCCTCCAAATAAAAAAATTGAATATTTTAAAAAAAATTCTTATATATTATTATATGATAAGCTTTTTAAAAGCCTATGCATATAATTTAAATTTAATCCATATAATAGGATGCATCTTTTGGTGTTACTTCCATTCCTTTTCTAGTTCTTATTTCACTAACAACTTTCTTTTGTAAATCAAAAGGCAACATTTCATAACCAGCATATTCAGCAGTCCAAACTGCTTTACCTTGTGTTACGGATCTAGAAGCTTGACTAAAACCAATTAATTCTTTTACAGGAGCAATACCTGTAATTATTGTTTCTCCACCATTAGTTTTTATATCTTCTAATCTTGCTCTTCTATTCTGTAATTCTTTAGTCATTGCACCCAAATAATCGTTAGGGAATGAAATATATAATTTTTGTTTAGGTTCTATTATTACTGGATTTGATGACATAATCATAGCGCATAATCCTCTATTAATTGCAGGAATTACTTGTGCAGGACCTCTATGTATTGCATCTTCGTGTAATACAGCATCATCTATATAAAATATAGCTTTTACTACTTTTTCACCAGCTAATGGACCTTTATTTGTAGTTTCAATAAAAGATTGTATAATTAATTCTCTAATTTCACCTAAGTGAATTATTCCTCTAGTTCTATTTACAATTACGCAACCATTATTTACAGCCCATATTTTTTTAGCAATATCTCTATCAAAACCTATTTCAATTAACTTTTGAACTTTATCTTCATCTTTATTATCTCTAATTTTTCCAGTTATTCCTGTTTCAATTAAAGCGTCGTACATTTCATCAGACATTTTTTCACAAATTAATTTAAATTTATTATGTTTATTTGGAGTTTTTGCTTCAATAATTGGTGATTCTTTTTGGATTGCTTCTTGGTAAACAACAATTGGAGGACTAACTGTAATAGGTATACTATTATCATGTTCTATTCTATATTTTACAATTTCCAAATGTAATTCTCCCATTCCACTAATTAAAATTTCACCAGTAGTTTGATTTAAATCAGATCTCACATTAGGATCTTCTTTTACAATTTGTTTTAATACTTCAATTAATTTTGGTAAATCTTTTGGGCTTTTAGGCTCAACAGACATAGTTATTACTGGTTCAGCTTTACTCATAAAATTTTCAAATTCTTTAATTTCTTGTTCTGCAACAGTTTCACCAGCATAAGTTTCTTTTACACCTATAATTGCAGCAATATTTCCTGCAGATACTTCATCAACTAAAACTCTTTCAGGACCCATATATAAAGCAACTTGTTGTATTTTTACTGTTTTTTTAGTTCCAACTAAATAAATATCTTTACCTTTGGATATAGTTCCAGAATAAATTCTTCCTGTTGCTACATCTCCTGCATGAATATCATGAATTACATCTGTAACCATCATTGCAAAAGGACCTTTTTGATCACAATTTCTCATAGATTTACCATATTCATTTTCCTCTTTACCCCAAATATGATCTATTCTATATTTTTGAGCTTCTAAAGGACTAGGTAAATTTTTAACAACCATATCTAATAAAGCTTGTGCTAAATGAGATTTTTGTGATAATTCTTTTTGATTTTCAGATTTACAATATTCATAAACTTCTTTAAAAGTAATACCTGTTTTTTTAATAGAATCAAAAGTTAATGCCCAATTATTATAAGCAGATCCAAAAGCTACACTACCATCTTGTACTGCCACATTCCATTTATTTTTAAATTCTTTAGGAGAATAATTATCTATTATATTATTTACTTCGTTTATTACTTCTATAAATCTTTTTTGCATTTCTTCAGGAGTTACTTTTAATTCGTTAACTAATCTATCAACTTTATTTAAAAATAAAATAGGTTTTACATATTCTTTTAATGCTTGTCTAATTACTGTTTCAGTTTGAGGCATTACACCTTCTACAACATCTACAACTAAAATTACACCATCAACAGCTCTCATAGCTCTAATTACATCTCCACCAAAGTCAACATGACCAGGAGTATCAATTAAATTTACTAAATAATTTTCACCAGAAGATGCATTATATACTAAAGAAATATTTGACGCATTTATAGTAATTCCTCTTTCTTGTTCTAAATCATAAGAATCCATAAATCTTTGTTTTCCAGCTAAATTTTCAGAAATCAAACCAGATGCTGCAATTAAATTATCTGATAAAGTTGTTTTACCATGATCAATGTGTGCAACAATACCTAAATTTCTAATATTTTTTTGATTTTTCATCATTTCTACTGCAATTTTTGCAATATCTTCTTTCTTTGCCATTATACCACCAATTAATTAATAAATTTATTTAACAATTTTTAAATAAATACAAATCTGCCTAAAAAGGCAGAAAAGTTAGAAATTATTTTTGTTTCATAACTTTTTATTTATCTTGAGGATTTTGCAATTCTTTCAACTTCATCTTTTCTTTTTATAGCATAACTCTTAGTATCTTTTGATGATGCCAAAATAATTTCATTTGCTAAAACTTGTGCAAAATCTACATTCTTATTAAAAGTATTAGCAAATACTGCTAAAACTATATTTTTTAATGCTTCATCTAATTTTTTTATAGGCGCAATATCTACAGATTCTGCAGATGCAACTCCACCTTTTGTTATTCTTGTAACATCTTCATTAGGTGTTGAATTTTCAATAGCATTTATTAAAATTTGTACTGGATTTTGTTTTGTTTTCATAGCAACAATATCAAAAGCCTCGTCAACAGTTTTAATACAAACTAATTTTTTACCACAATTTTCTCTACCTCTATAAAATTTTCCACCTAATTTTTTCTTACCTTGACCAGATCTCATTAATTTATTAATTAATCTTTCAACAATATTTATATTTTCTTTAGGTTTATGATTTGAGATAATAATTCCATTTGTGTGTAAACTCATTTGATTTGACAAATTCAAATAAGGAACTAAACCCATATCTTTTACTTTTACTTCAGTAGCATCCCATTTTCCAAAAACTTTCATAACCATCACTTTTAATTTTATCTCTTAGATTTTTCTTTTTTACCTAATCTCAACATTTCTAAAGAAACATTATTTACTTTTTCAACCTTATATGACACACCCCAAAGGTCTCCTTTTGGTCCTCCTTTTGAACCATTAATTCCACTAACTGTAACTTCATCATGTTGATCAATATATTTTATAGCCCCATCTTTTGGTGCTAAAGCAGTTATTTTTTTACCATTACTTAATTGTATTCTTACACATTTTCTTAATCCTGAATTAGGCTGTTTTGCTTCAACAGTTCTTTTAGCTAAAACAATACCACTTCTCATTGGAGCTCCTTCTAAAGGATCTTTTAATCTACCTGTATCTCTTTTCCATTTTTTATTTTTCTTAGCAGATTTTTTACCCCACTTTTTACTATCTTTTAATATTTTTCTTCCTGAAAATTCACCATTACTCATTAAAATCACTCTATAAAATTATATCTTTCAAAAAAAAGGTTAAATAAATAGCACCTTTTCTTTTTAAAAAGCTATCATATTTACTCCTTAATTTCATTTAAAATTTTTGACTTACCTTCATCAATTACTGTTAAAGCATTAACTGGATAAGACAAACCAATTAATTCTCCTAAAGCTAAAGGTATTTCATCTACTTCTAAAAAAGGAATTTTTCCTATTTTTGCATAATATTCTAATTTTAATAATTCTTCTCTTTTTGCAGATTTTGAAACAATTAATCCTTTTGCATTACCAAAAAGAATAGCTTTTTCTGAATCTTTAATACCTATTATAATTTTTCCTGTTTTATATGCTCTTTTTAACTCTATATCTAATGTCATAATTTATCCCTCTTTATTTATTTCTTTTTAATTTCTTTATTTTCTTTTGGTATTTTATCAAAGTCAACAGCTAATTCAACTTTTCCAGCACCTACATTTATAGGCAAACCAGCCATAACATTTTCTACAACACCTTCAAATTCATCATGTTCACCATATAAAGAAGCATTAAACAAAACTTTTTCTGTTTGTTCAAATGCAGCTCTTGCTAATGGACTTTTTTTAGTATTTACTATTCCACTTCTTACAACACCTAATACTTCACCATCATAACACATAGAATCTACTAATAATAAAATATGTCTTAAATCAACACCAAATGAAGCATATACTTGTGCAATTTCTTTAAATAATAATTTTCTTGCAGCTTCAATACCAAACATTTTATGTATTTCAAAAATATCGTTAGTATAACTTCTATAAACATCTACAAAATCTAAGTTAAAAACTTCTTTTAAATTTGAACCTTGTGTTTTTATTACAATTTCATCATCTTCATTTGAAATTATAGCATCATTAATACCATATATTCCAACAAAACCCAAATCTAATAATTTCATAAAATATTTTCTTATTGTTAATGGTGTTTGACCTTTAAATAAAATTTCAAAACCGTTTTTTATTTCTTTAATAGAACTTAATTTTAAAGCTGATTTTAATTGTTTTTGTAAATCTTCAACAGTTAAATCATATTCTTCTAAAACTTTAGTTATATAATTAACCTCTATTTTTTCATTTTCAATATCTTCTTTAATAGTTACCAAATCAGACAATTTTTTATAAATTAAAGAATTCAAATATTTTTTTAATGCTTTATCATCTTTTTTAAAATCATCTCTTATAAAAATAGTCATTACAGGATTCTTTGTTTTTGTTCTTGCATCAATTAATTCTTCTAATCTTTTTATTCCAGAGCCTACAGATACTTCTAATGCACCCGCATAGTGCTTTGTTCTTAAAGTCATTTGTGTTGCAGGTTCACATAAAGATTGTGCAGCAACTATTCCTACAGGTTCATAATTAGGAATTAAATTATTTTCATAAAATAATTCACATTCTTTAATGAACTTAGCTTTTTGTTTTTCATCTAATTTCTGTTTTGCTAAAAAATTATTTATTTTTTCTAAATCATATTCTGGCAATTTAGTCATAATAAAACCTCTAAAAATCCTATTTTATATTTTCTAAAATATTTTGTAATCTATTTTCTGTAAATAATTCACCAGTAACTGTTTTTACAGGATTTACTCCATCATCACCATATTTAAATTGAATTATTTTTCCATCAGCAGTTCTTACAGATTTATCTTCAAATATAGATATATCTCTTAAAGCATTAGATATTCTTCTATAAACATATCCGGAAACTTTTGTTGCAACAGCAGTATCAACTTCACCTTCTCTTCCACCCATAGAATGGAAAAAAGCTTCTCTAGATGATAATCCACCATAGAAATTTTTTGTTAAAAAACCTCTTGCTAATGCACCTTCATCTCCTTTTTCATACATAGATAATACTCTACCAGTATAACCTCTATTAGGTCTTTTTTCTCTAACTGCTACTTGTCCCCA
>CAZMGA010000011.1:0-3014 GCA_964565725.1 uncultured archaeon
TAATTTTCTATATCTTCATATTCTTTTAATATTTTTTTGTTATCGCTTTCTAATAAATATTTTTTTGTAATTAAAGCTATTTTTTTTGCAATTGATTCTGCATTTTTTCTTGTATTTGCAAATATAATTGCTTGTTTTTGTTTTTCTAAAGTGTCTATAATTAAGCTTTCTAAACTATTATTTTTAAAATCTATTTTTTTATTTTCATTTTCAAAAATTAAATTATCTTCATAAATTACTCCTTTTTTTAATATTACTGGTCTATATTCAGAATAAATTAATTTTGCATTTAACCATTTTGCAATTTCATTTGCATTTGGAATTGTAGCACTTAAACCTATTATTTGAATGTTTTTTATTATTTGCATTAATTCTACAATTGTTGTTTCTAATATTGCCCCTCTGTCTGTGTCTAAATTATGAATTTCATCTATAACAATTAAGCCAATAGTATGCAACCAACTAACTTTGTGTCTTATTAATGAATCTAATTTTTCAAAGGTTAAAAATAATATTTGATAATTTTCTAAATATTTTGAACTTGAATCTAAATCTCCTGTAGATATTCCTATTTTTAAATCAAATTCTTTTTCATATTTTTTTTTAAATCCATTATAATGTTCTGATGTTAATGCTTTCAAAGGTGATATAAAAATAGCTCTTTTTTTTTTATTTAAAATAGTGTTTAATAAATATGTTTCTGCAACAATAGTTTTTCCTGATGTTGTAGGACTAGATACAATTATGTTTTTATTACAATTATTTTCATTTAATGCTTCTTTTTGCATTTCATTAAAATCAATATTATTTATTTTTTTTATTTTTTCTAATAAATCTTGAAAATTAGACATATTATTATAAAATCTTTAAAATATAAAAAGCTATTTCTTTTCTATTTTGTCTATAACTCCATCTTTTATATAATAAACTTTATCTGCATATTTTGTTAAGGTTGGATCATGAGTAACAATAACAAAAGTTTTATTTTCTTTTTTCTTTAAATTAGTTATTAGCTCAGCAATGTTTTTTGCATTTTTAGTATCTAAATTACCAGTAGGTTCATCAGCAAATATAATCTCAGGATTGTTTATTAAGGCTCGTGCAATAGACACTCTTTGTCTTTCTCCTCCTGATAATTCATTTGGTTTGTGATAAATTCTATTTTCTAAACCAACTTCTTTAATTAAACGTATTGCTTCATTTTTTTTCTTTTCTTTTGCTCCATCAGGGATTGTGGGTACTAATACGTTTTCTAATACATTTAATGTTGGTATTAAATTAAAACTTTGAAATATAAATCCAAAATAATATCTTCTAAATACAGCTAAACTAAAATCATCTAAGTTAGTAATATTTTCATTTTTAACTATTATTTCTCCTTCAGTTGGTTTATCTAAAGCACCTAACATATGTAATAAAGTAGACTTTCCAGAACCTGAAGGTCCTAAAATCATTACAATTTCTCCTTTAGTAATATCCAAAGATATTCCTTTTACTGCTTCTACATCTACCTTACCTAATTTGTAGGTTTTTTTTAAATTATTTACTTTAATAATAGTCATAAATTTCACTCTAAAATAAGAATATAAAATTCATTTATAAATATTATTGCTATGTATATATAAAAAGGTGATGTCATGTTTTTAAATAAAAATGTATTTTTATTATTAATTTGTATTTTAGGGTTTAGTTTTATTAGTGCAGAAATAACTGATTATGCATATATTTTAAAAGTAGATTCATATTCTACTTATCCTCAAATAATTTATCCTAATAGTGAAGTTAGTTTAAATGTTACATTAACTAACATTTCTCAAACAAAAGATGCTACTGATGTTTATGTTAAATTAATTAATGATAATGAATTAGTAGATATTATAAAAGACCATGATTATTTGAAAGTTATTAAATTTGATCAATCTGCCACATCAGTTTTAAGATTTAAAATAAAAGAAAATA
This sequence comes from uncultured archaeon, assembly GCA_964565725.1. GTDB lineage: Archaea > Iainarchaeota > Iainarchaeia > Iainarchaeales > 0-14-0-20-30-16 > 0-14-0-20-30-16. Next base: position 1,960 of record CAZMGA010000011.1, read on the forward strand.
CTCCTGGCGGTTATTATACAATTCCTTTTTTGATTACTTATAATAATGGTGATAATGAATATAATATAGAATCACAAGTAACAATTTATATAACAAATTATAGTAAATTAAATATTGTTTTAGATGAATATCCAAAAGAAAATGTATATTTAAATGATGAAATAATTATTAATGGTAAAATTAAAAACGAAGGTAATACTTCTTTAAAAGGTATAAGCGTAGTATTAAATTATTCTACAACTTTAATTCCTTTAAGTGAAACAACTTTATTTTTAAAAGATGTCTTACCTAACGAATCAAAAGATTTTAATTTTTATTTTAAAATTCCAAAAACAGCAGAACCTGGAATTTATGATTTAAATATTTATTCTTATGATGTTGATTCTCATTATGATATTGAAAAATTGTCTTTAGTTATTGAAGATAAACCTAATTTAATAATTTCTTCTATTGACAAATCTATAGATTATGGTAAAGATTTTTTATCGCAAGGAGATAAGTTTTCTTTGTCTATACAATTAGAAAATATTTCAAAATCAAAAGCAAAATCTGGTTATATTAAATTATTGAATTTAGAAGAATTAAACATAACTGGTACGGATATATCTTATATTGGAGTTATAGATGCTGAAGATACTAGTTCAGGAGTTTTTGATTTGATTTTAGGTAATACTCCTGTAGGTAATAATCATTTAAAATTTGAAGCAACTTATTTAGATGAATATGATATTGAACATTCTTTTATTGGTGAAATTCCTTTGTTGGTTTCAAAAGCACCAAGTAAATTAGGATCAATAATTTTTACAATTATATTTTTAGGAATTATTGCTGGTATAATTTACTATGTTTATAACAAAAAAATAAAGAAAAATAAAATAAAAAATTTAAAGTGATATAAATGGTAAACCCATTAATAAAAGTTGCGTTTTTAAATAATTTTAGAAGATTAAGTAGAACGCTTTTAGCATTGTTGGGTATGACTATAGGTATTGCTTCTTTAATTACTTTAATATCTGTTGTTGATGGTGTTTATAAACAAGCAAATGATGTTTTGG
>CAZMGA010000011.1:3114-12741 GCA_964565725.1 uncultured archaeon
TATTAATTACAAAGGATTTTGCAGAAAAATATAACAAAGGAATAGGTTCCAGTATAAAAATTAATGAAGAAAAATTTACTATTATAGGTATATTTGAAGTTAAATCTAGTTTTTTAACTAATTTAATTATTATGGATATAGATGATATGCAAAGTGCTTTTGATATGGATAAAAGTAAAGTGAGTAGTTTTTATGTATTACCAAATAATATGTCTCAGTCTGAAAATATTGCAAAAAAAATAGAATTTAAATTTGAAGATTTGGAAGCTTCTACTCAACAAGAATCAGCTCAACAATTAGGAGATGTATTAGGAAATTTAAAATTAATGGTTTGGGTAGTATCATTAATTGCCGCAATTGTTGCAGGTGTTGGAATAATAAATACTATGTTAATGTCTGTTATGGAAAGAACAAAAGAAATTGGTACTTTAAAAGCAGTTGGTTGGACTGATTCTAATGTTATGTTAATGATTTTATTTGAATCTATTTTTGTAGGTTTAATGGGTGGAATATTAGGAATAATATTTGGTTATATTTGTAGTTATATTGTATTTTTAATTTCTGGACTAGTTACAACAGTAACAATTACAACAGTATTACAAAGTTTTTTATTTGCATTTATAATTGGAATAATAGGTGGATTATATCCCGCACGAATTGCTAGTAAATTAGACCCTATTGAAGCATTAAGAAGTGAATAATTAAGTATATTTAGTAATTATTTTATAAAAAGTAATTCTTTCTTCTAATTTGTTTTTTCTACTTTGTAAAGTTATTATTTTCTTTTCAGAAATTTCTTTTTGTAAATTATTTTTTTTAATTATTTTATCTCCTAAACTTGAGTTTTTATAAATAATTGAATTATTTATTGTTTCCAATAAATTATTTCTATAATCTTTATTATCCATGAATGTAGAAATTATTTTTTCTATACCTTTATCATTAATGTAATCTATAGGTAAATTTATTTTTTCAAAGTCTTCTTTATATTTTTTATCAAAGCTTTCTTTTATTTTGTGTTTCCAAAAAGTTTTATTTAAATATTTTTTCCTTTTTCCATTTTCTAAGAAGTTTTTGGAATCGTTTTGCATACCTATCCAATAATCTAATTTGTCTTTTATTTTAGTATATTCTGCTTTTATAGTATTAACTTCTTTTTTAATTATGTCTTTTGAAGGATATATAAATTTTAATTCTTGATTTTTTTCTGTTTTTATTATCCCTCCTTCTTTTAAATAATTAGATATACTTTGTTTTTCAAATTGAGTAAAAGTTCTTAATTCTTTGTATTCTTTTTCCAAATCTTCTAAAGTCATAAATAATTGCATATATTACAAAAAGAACGTTATGCTTTTAAATGTATATTCTATAAATATATATAAACATATAAGGAGTGAAATTATGGATACTAAATTAAATATTCTACCTATAATAATAATTTCTGTATTATTTTTAGTTATAGGTTTGTTATTAGCGCCAAAAATAATAAATACCAGTGAAGTTCCTAATCAAATTATTAATGTTGAAGGAAATTCAAAATTAGATATAATGCCAGATGTGGCAAAAATGAACTTAAATATAGAATACAAAAAACCAACTGCTGAAGAATCAATGCTTTTAGTTAAAGATAAATATGATGACTTAAACAATTATGTTGTAGATTTAAATATTCCTAATTTAGTTTTAAGTACTAAAAATATTTCTGTATATCCTTATTATGATTACAATAAAGAATCAGAAGAAAGTTATCTAAAAGGTTATGTTGCTTCACAAAATTTAGTTTTGGAATTCAAAGATTATAATAATGTTAGATTCTTTGATATTTTACAAGATTTATCTAAAAAAGGAATTTTGTTAAATGGTATGAGTTTTGAATTATCAGATGATTTAAAAAATTCATCATATAATTTATTATTAGAACAAGCAATTGCAGATGCAAGAGTAAAAGCAAATAATATTGCTATATATACTTTAGTTAAAATAAACAAAAAACCAATATCTATAAATGTGAATGCTAATTTCGATAGTTATCCTTATTATAACTACAGTTATAAAGCATTAGATTCTACATATGGTGGAGAAGAACAATCTAGAATAACATCTAATATTGTGCCTGAAGTACAAACTATAAGTATGGTTGTAGATTTAGGATTTCAATATGAATAAATAAAATATAGATATTTTGAAAGTTTTAAAAAACTTTCAATAAATATCATAAAAAGGAAGTGAATTAAATGGCAAAAAAGTCTGATGTTTTATTTGCAATATTAGTTGCAGTATTATTTTTTGGATCTACATTTTCTGTGTGGCTTTATTCTCAAAGCGACAATTCAGATGAAGGTGTTACAAAAGATATAGAAGACCCTTTAGATAATATAATGTTGAATTATTCAACTGAAATTACTGGAAAAGTATTAGAAGTACCTATTGGAGGGGCTTATAGTTTTTTTGCCTATACTAATAATGAAAATATAGTAAATTTAGATTATGCTATTAGAGATTTAAATGGTGTAAAAGAAGTAAATAGTAGAATTGAAGTTAGTGATGATAATACTATAGGACAATATATTTATGTTGCATATATTTTAACTGATGATTTAAATACTTTGATTTTAGATTCAAAACTAAAAGATATTAATGGTTTTTTAGATTTTTATTTATATCCTTATGTAAAAGTAGAATATAATTCTGATTTGGTTTTTTATAATCTTGACTTAAATGAGTCAAAAAATTATTCTTTGGGTGGAAATGAAATTACTTTATTAGGGGATTCTACAGTTCTTGTAGGAGATGTTTTAAATTTTCGTATTGATGCTAATTTCTCTGGAAATGTTTTAAAAAATTATAATGCATATTTAGTAGAAAATTTAAGTTTGTATTCTCAAAAACAAACATATTTATTAAACAAATTAAATTCAAAAGGTTATAATAAAATTATTTATGGAAATTATTTAAAGGAAGATTTTAACTTTTTAAATTTAGATTTTAACTTTTTAAAAAACGATTCTAATACAATTTGTAAATTGTCTTTTGATAATGATATAAATGTATTATATATAGAAAATGAATTGAAAGATTATAATAGTATTGAAATGTTGATGAATGTTGATACTTATATTTATGATTTAAATATAAATAATAAAAACTATATTATAGATAAAAATATTGAAGTTTATGAAGAAGATTTAGATTTAGGATTAATGCCTGGTTTAAGTTATAAGAAATATAATAATGAAGATGTGAATTTAGAAATAAATTCTATATTTTCAAGAGATGAATTTATGTATGTAAATAATATAATTTATAGAGGTAATTAATTATGTTTCCAAATATGAATCCTGCACAAATGCAAAAAATGATGTCTCAATTAGGTATAAAAACAAATGAATTAAATGTTGAAAAAGTAATTTTACAATTAAAAGATGGTAAAATATTACAAATTGATAATCCACAAGTTACTAAAATGATAATTCAAGGTACTGATACTTATCAAGTAATTGGTTCTGCTGTAGAAGTTGAAGAAAAAATTAGTGAAGAAGACATAAATTTAGTTTCAGAACAAGCTAATTGTTCAAAAGAAATTGCAGAAAAAACATTAAAAGAAACTGATGGAGATATTGCTGAAGCAATAATGAAATTAAAGAAGATTTAATTAAGATAATCTTTGATATCTATAAATAAATTCATCTATTGTTAAAATACTATTTTCTAGAGCTAATTTTTCACCTATTTTTATACCTTCAATATATTTATCTCCTAATTTCTTTCCATTAAGAGTATAATCTATAGACTTCCCAGACAATTTATATTCTATATATGTAGATAATGCTTGAACAAATGTTTCGTTTTCAGATAGTTTAATATATTTTGGTTTTGTTTCTAATGTTCTGTGAATATATTCGTGTATAATCGTGGATTTATCATTTAAGAATAAATATATTTTATTAAAATGAAATAATCCATATTCTTTTGTTTTAAATAAAGAAATTAAATTTTCAAGAGAAAATTTTGAATTTATAGATTGTATTCTTTGTAATAATTGTATGGGATTTTCTTCAAAATAGAATCGATCTACAAAAAATAAATTAAATGGATCTTTTATTTTTCTTATAACTAAATCTAAATTTACATTGTTAAAAAACCCCATTTTTATTAGAATACTGTCTGCCTCTATACATGTTGATTTTGCAAAATCATAATCTATTTTAAATATCTCGTTAATTTTTTGATACTCTTCAGGAGTAAGTTTTTTTCTTATTTTTTCTAATTGTAATCTTATTTCTTTTAATAATTTATTATGTAATAATTTATCAAAATTTGTAGATAAATTCTCTAAAATCTTTTTGTATTGTTTTAAGTTTTTAATATTTTTTGTTATTTCATATAATATTCTTTTTTTATTTTTTTCAATAATCTTTAATATTTTTATAGGATCTGTGTCTATATTAATTTCTTTTAATACTTGCGCAATTGTTGTTTTTATTTTATATGTTAATAATATTTTTAATGTTATGTGATCGGTTGTTACTATGTTTTTTTTAGTTAACATTTCTTTTGATTTTTTAATTCTTTCAAGATGTTCCTCTTTATGTTTTTTAATATATTCTGGAGTAAATCTTGATTTTTGTTTTGGTTTAAACATCTAATCACTATAAATACTTTCAATTGCTTTATTAAATATTATTAGTAAAATATATATTTCATCTTCTGTTAAAGATATTTGAATTGAATTTAAAGTGTTGTCTTTTCCTTGTTGGTTTATTTTTATAATATATCCAAAATTATTTTTAGATATTTTTAAAACAGCATTTTTTACTACTGTTTCATTAATAGATTTGTTAGGATCATGAAATAATTGTAATTCATTTTTTTGTTCTTTAAAAGTAATGCAAATTTTTGCACAATCTTGTGCACTTAATTTAAATATTTGTTTATTTGCCCAATCAAATTTCTTTTCTTCTATTTGTTTTGCAAATTCTAAAAATAAACTTTTCTTTTCTTTATTGAAATCTACGCTTAATGCAGAACCTGTTTTAGAATTATTTGGTTTATAAATTACATAATTATTTTTCATATTTGTCACTAAATCATATTATTTTTTAACTTTAATTTTTTAACCATTAATTCTGGATTATCAATTTCTTTGATTACATTATATTTTGGTATAATTTGAAAATATATGTGTTCGTCTTTTTTTGTTTTGTGTATTACTTCAAAGCTTTCTGGGCTAAAACTAATTTTTAATAATTTAATTGCTCTTTTTATTAATAACATCATATCTTTGTCTTCATCTTTATTTAATTCTGTTATATCTGTAATGTGTCTTTTTGGAGCTACCAATAAATGACCATAACTTAAAGGATTTTTTTTTGCAATTATATAAGCTGTATTTCCTACATGAATTATTAATTTTTGTTTTTCAGTATAATTACAAAAGTAGCAATTTGTTTTTTTATTTTCTTTATTTTTATTTTTCTTTTCATTCAAACTTTGTAATTGTGCATAAATTATTTTTGCCATAATATCTCCTTTTTATAATTTAATTCTATTCATTTTGTAATATGTAATATTTAAGTCATTATCAATCATAGCAAGAATTAAATTTGTGTTTAATCCTTGGGCCATTCTTATACTTTTAGAAAAAAAGTTTGGTTTAATACTCTTATTCTCATCAACAATTGATATAACATATTTAGTATGTGCTTCATCAATTTTTTTACCTAAAGGATAAACCCTAAAATCAAATCCAAATTTTAAACCAGTTTTAATAATATAGCCTAAAGATTTTATATCTTTATACACTAAATAGTTATTAAAAAAGAATTTATTGTTTTTTATTTGTTTTTTTATATATTCTTCTGTGCTTATAGGTTTATTTCTATGAATCAAATCTAATCTATTATTTTCTAATAAATATAATGTTTCATAAATGTCTAAAATCAAATAATTTTTGTTTTTTATACCATATCCTTTAGATATTAATAAAGAGGAATAATTAAGATTAGTTATTATTGTAGAATTGTTTTTTAACTCTCCTAAGTATTTTTTCATTTTTATCCCTTAAGTCTTACTAATATTATACATTATATATACACGAAAGTATTTAAATGTTTAAACATTATATCTATTGAGGTGGTTTTATGGTAAGTTGGTACGATTTAACAAAAAAACATTTTAAAACATTAGAATCTAGTAATACTATATCTAAAATAATTCCTATTTTAAAGAAGGAAAAAGAAGTATTAATAGTAGATAATGGCAAATATAAAGGTATAATTTTGAGAAAAGATGTATTGAAACAAGACCTTTTATTGTCTGAAACAAAAATATCTAATTATATTTATAAACCACCAATTTTAGAAAAAAAACATTCTAATTTGGATGTTGCAAAATTTTTTATCGAAAGTGGGGCAATATTTTTACCTGTAATTGAGTCTAGTAAAGTAGAATCTATACTTTACAGAGCAGATTTCTTAAATTTTATTGTTTGTGAAGATTTAAAAAAAGTTAAAGTTTTAGATTTAATGAATATTAACCCAAAAGTAATTTCTCCAGACTATAATTTAGCAAAAGTAATATCTGTATTTCAAGAAAACAATTTGTCTAAGTTAGTAGTTTATGATAAAAAAATTTTAGGTGTTATTACATTATCAACAATATTAAATTATTTTATGAATACAGATAAATTAACTAAAACTGTATTACAAAATACTTTAGTAAAACAAGTTATGAAAGAACCAATTATTATAAATAAAAATGCATCTATATCTGAATTAATGGATTTTTTTATAAACAAAAATGTATCTTCAATAATTGTTGCTAATAATAATGATTTATTAGGAATAGTAACAAAAACAAATATTTTAGAATATTATATTTATAAAAATAGTAAGGACTCTAAAAACTCAGTTATGCAAATATCTGCAAAATTTTCAGGTTTAGATAAAAAAGATATTGAAGATAGATTTGAAGCATTACAGAAATATATTGATAAGGATTCTAAGATTTTTGTTTATTTTAAATTAGGTAAAGAAAAATTTAGAGGTTTGCCTTTAGTAAATTGTAGAGTGCGAGTTTTATTGCCTAAGAAAAATTTTAATGTTTCTGTTGAAAGTTGGGGTATTGAACATTCAATTGAATTAGCAATACAAAAACTAAAAAGAATGATGGGTAATTTTTAAGCCTTAATATAAGGCTTATTTTTTTTATTTTAATCTCATTAAAATATCTCTTTGATTTTCTAAAATATCTTGCATTATTTTTCTTAAAACTTCTATTTTTGCATCAATATTATCTAATTTATTATCTATATTTTTATGGCTTGAATCCAAATTTAAATTCATTTTTTCAATATCTTTTAAATTATCATTATTAGACATTTTTATTATTGATTCATTTAAATCATTTATTTTGGTTTCTACATTTCTTACTACTTTTTCATGATCATTTATTTTATCTGTAGCCATCTCGGCTACATTCATTGCTAAATTACTTGCTAATTTTGCCTCATCTGCATTTATTTTTGTTTTTTCTTCTGGGCTTAAATTTTGTATATCTTCTTCTGGTTTTTCTTTTTCAGAATTATCTGGTTTTTCATTTACGTTTTGTTTTAATGCTTCATTTATTATGTCTTCATCAAAACCAATATCTTTTAACATGCTTTTAATTTCTTCATTACTTAAACCTGAGTTTCTTAAATTAGCAATTGTTTCTAACACACTATTGTCCATATATATCCCTTAAAGCTAATTATTATATAATATAATTATTTATATATGTTTCCCTATTTAATATGTTATGGATTATCCGTATGGCCCTTGGAAAGAATTATTTGTTGGAATTTATGATGATTATAGTCTTAGACTTTTATTTAATCAAGATGGGTTAATAATTTCTGAAATTTTAAATAAAGATAAAACTAAAGCTGTATTATCATTAACTCAAATTATGGGTGTTTTTGGAGATTCCGAAGCATTTATAGAATCAATATCTAAAAGTGCAATATATTTAAATATTCATGACAATTCAAACTCTAAATATCTTTTATTGCAAAGTAATCAAGAAATTTTAAATTATAATGTTAAAGACGTAAATGACTTTTTAAATTATCAATACAAAGATTTAATGAGAGACTTGAGAAATTTACAAAATATTTCCGAATCTTACGAAATAAATGTTAAATTATATAATGAATTGCCAAATGATTTAAAAACAAAAATATTTTCTAACCCTTTAAATTTATTTTCATTTATAACTAAACCTAAAGTTACAAGTTCACAAAAAGTAAAAGAAGAAATAAATAAAACTTTATTTTTAGGTTTTTATAGAAATAATGATGAAAAAGTAATAGAAAAAATAGAACAATTTTCAAATACTTTAATAATAGGTAATAATAAATTAATATTTAAAACAATGATTGAAAATTTTTCAATTAATGGTATTAATACTGTTGTTTTTTCAGATTCTAAAGATATTATAAATATGAAATATCCTAATGAAGATAAAAATATTTCTAATAAAAATATAACACCTATAGGCTTTCCGCTAAAAGAAAAAATTATTGGCGAGGACATTTATGTAAATTTATCTGAATTACCTTTAAATAGTTTTTTAGAATTAAATAATATTGACGATTCAAATGTAGCGGATTTGATTAATGATATTATTTCAAATAAAAAACCAAAAACACTAGATAATTTAATTAAAGAATTAGATGAATTTAAATATAATGATAAATATAATTTTTATGATGTACATTTAACTATTAGAATTTTAAATATTATAAAACAAAAAAATCCAGGAATTTATTTAGGAGATAGTTCAGTTTCCAATTTAAATAAAGATAACAACAATTTAGGTACTATAAATTTTATTAAATTAAATAAATTAGACACTGATAAAATAATAATTTATAACATAATTAAAAAGATTGTGAATAATATAGATGATAGACCCGTAGCAATTTTTGTAGAAAATTTGCAAGATTACTTTAATAATGAAAATGATAATATAACTAAAGATTTTTATAATTTGTTTAACAAAAAAACTCAAAATTATTTTATTTTTAGTGTTTTAACTGAAATTGATTTGCCTAAAGAATTTAGTAGTAATTTTTCTGCAAAGTTATCTTCAGTTGATGATTTAGATATAGGCTTAAATTTAAAAGATTCTAAACCTTTTAGATTTATTTTAAGACCTACTTTATCAAAGTGATATTATGAAGGAATTATTTAATCCAAAAACAATAGCCGTAATAGGAGCTTCAAATAAAAAAGGCAAAATTGGAAATACAATTTTAGAAAATTTATTAATATCTAAAAAATCTATTTATCCTATTAATTTAGATGAAAAGAAAATTTTAGGCTTAAAAGCATATCCTTCTTTAAAAAATATACCTATAAAAAATTTAGATTTAGCGATAATTGCAGTTCCTAAAAATTATGTTTTAAATGTTTTACAAGATTGTGTTGTTAAAAAAACTAAATATGTTATTATCATAAGTTCTGGTTTTAAAGAAGCAGGAGATTTAGATTCTGAATTGAAAATAAAAGATTTTGCAAAGAAAAATAAAATAAGAATAATTGGTCCAAATGTTTTAGGAATATATGATAATTATTCAAATTTAGA
>CAZMGA010000011.1:12841-21880 GCA_964565725.1 uncultured archaeon
GAAAGTGTTCAAAGTCATACTGGTAATTTAGCTGGTGATTACTCTATTTATAATGGAATATTTAATCAATTTAATATTGTGAGTGCGAACACAGTAAATGAATTAGTAAATTTTTCTGCAATTTTATCTAAACCTAAAACAAAAAATATAACTATAATTACTAATGGCGGGGGATATGGTATATTATTATCTGATTATTTTGAAGAATATAATATCCCTATTTTAGATTTTTCAGATAATTTAAAAAATGTTTTAAAGAAAAATTTACCTTTTGGAGTATCTGTTAAAAATCCTATAGATATTATGGGAGATGCAAATACTGAAAGATATTTGACAGCTATAAATTTAACTAAACAAATATCAGATACCTATGTAATTATTTTATTAGGTCAAGTTTCTACAATTAATAAAGAAGAGGTTTTAAATCTTAAAAAAGGATTAGAAAAATTAAATAAAAATATATTTATTATTTCTACAATGGATGAATATACTAAAATATTACAAGAAAATTTTTTAGTTTATGAATTTCCAGAAGATTTAGCAAAATCTTTATCTAAAAATTTATTAAAATAAAAATGGAAAAATTTATTTTCCTTTATTTGCTTGTATAGGTAAATTAGTATAATCTACACAAAAATTTATTTTATTTAAAGCTTTTTTTGTTAAATAGGATTTTAAAAATGCTTTAATTAAATCTTTTTGTTTTGGTGTTGATTCTTCAGATATACATGCATTAATTGCCTTTCCTGCGTTTACAGAATTAATAGCTTTTAATACTTTAGCAATATCTTCTTCGGATTTTCCAATACCTTTTGTTATATTTTCAATATATTCATCTACAGATTTTATATTTATTGATTTCTTTAAATATTGTTCAATTTTTGCATCAAAGCTTATACTTACTGATGCTAAAAAACTAGCTATATCTATTGTTGGAACATTATTATCTATTTTAAACTTTTTTATTGCTTTCCAATCATTTGTATTTGCTGTAAAAATTATTTCTTCTGTCATAGTATCACCTTAATTATTAAAATATAATATATAGCTTAGTATTTTTATATCTTTATATTATCTGATCATTTTTATTTAATAATTTAATAAGAATAATTTAGAAATGTTTATATATAACATTTATATAGTCTATTTATGGCTAGAAAAGTAAATTTATTGGGTAATTTAGGAAACTTAGGGCATTTTGGTCATTTAGGATTTTTAGGTTATTATTATACACCTCTTAGATGGCTTCACATATTATATATATTCTATCTTTTGTACTTTTTGTATTTTTACAAAATGAATAAAAATAAATAAAAATTAGATTATAAAAATAAAATATTAAAGTAATAATAAATTAGATTTTTTTAATAATTTCTTTTAGAGATTCTTTTTTTAAATCTCCAATTTTTATATCTCCTTTTTCTTTGATATATGTAAATACTTCTGCATTAGATGTAATAAAATAATATTTTTCTTTAATTCAAAACTAGAATCAGGGAATCTTTGATCCCCAAAAACAAAAATCACAATTTAGATTACATTTATTTCCTATTAAATAATGAATTTCATTCACTTATTTCACTTCATTTATTTTTTTTTCTAAGTATTGAGATAATTGTTTCATATCTGGTTTTATTTTATTTTCTGTTAATGTTTTCATTATTGTTCCAAACATTGCATTAATTGGTGAATGATGGTTTTTAATAAAGTCTTTATTTTCTTTTAAAATATTATCTATTATTTTTTTACTATTTTCATCTAATTCTGACTTTTGTAATGTGTTTAAAATTTCTTCTTTTGTTTTTCCAGATTCAAAATCTTTTATAGCTTTAGAAAAATCCTTTCTTGTTATTTTTTTTTCTTTTTCAGCATTTAATATCCATAAATATTTATTTAAATTTACTTTTTCTGGTAAAGCCATAAAAAAATCTGCTAAGCTTAAAGGATTATATTTTTCAATATATTTTGTAAATTGTTTTGCATAATTAGTTTGAGATATATGCTCTGATATTTGTTGATTTAATCCATATTTTTTATAAATTTCAATTCTTTCATTATACCATAAAGGTAAATTATTTTTAATATCTAAAACTTCTTTTTTAGTAATATATCTTAAAGGTGTATCTGTTTCGGGATACATTCTTTCTGATCCTGCTAAAGGTCTAGAATATTCGGTTGTACCATCATTTAAAGGGTTTCTTGTTTCTTTTATTACACCTTCAAATAATTTTAATGCTCTTTCAAAAGCAATTTTTAATGCTCTTTCCGCTTCTTTTTGTTCTTCTATAACTATTACAAATAAATCATTTTCATTTGCATTTAATTTTTTATTAATTTCTTTTATATTATCTAAAGTAAAGCCATATTTTGGTAATTCATCTGTATGGAATAGTCCTTTTGCTTTAGTTTGAACTTTTACATATCCTGATATTTCTGAACCTACTCTTTTTCCAGGCATAGTTTCTTTACCAAATAATCCTTTATAACCTTTTAATAATATTGCTAATGCCTTTTGATTTTTTTTAATTGCTTCTTTTAATTTTTCATTTTCTGTTTTTAATATTATATCTGAAACATCATATATTTTAAATTCTTGATTTTTATCTACATTTTTATTTAAATAATTTTTAACTTCTATTAATGCTAATTGTCTTTTAACTTCATTTTCTACATATGTTTCAATTAAATCTAAATATTGTACACCTTTTATTTCTATTCTGGCTCCTTCTTTAATTGATATATTTACATCTTGTCTTATTGAGCCTAATCCTCTTTTTGCATTTCCTGTTATTCTAAATAATTCCCCAATTTTTTTTGCACATTCTTTAACTTCTTCAGGTGTTTCTAAATCTGGTTTTGTAGTGAACTCAATTAAAGGAATTCCTAATCTTTCTAATGCATATTCTACTTTATTATTTGTATTATTTATTATTTGAGATGCATCTTCTTCTAAACAGATACTTGCAATACCTATATTTTTATTATAAATATTTAAAAATCCATTTTGTGCAATTAAGGAAGTTCTTTGAAACCCAGAAGTATTTGATCCATCAATAACCATTTTTCTCATAATAAATACAGTATCAAAAATTTCTGAATTTGTTTTTAATGCAACTTCTAAAGTAGTTTTTAAAGCTTCTTCATTTATGTTTTGTGGAGGTTCTTCATCCAATTCAACTAAACAAATTTTATTCTTGTGTGCGTTATAAAAATAAGTTCTGCCTTTTTTATATTCTTGTAATGCTGTTTTATCAAATTCTCCTTTTTCTGAAGCTACAGGTCTTAATTTTCTATTAATTTCAAATTCCCCTAAATCCTCATATATTTCAGAGTTACAATTACAAAATAATTTTTTTGTATTTAATTGTTGATGGCATTCTAAACCCGCTTTAAACCCTAATTCTTTATAATTCATTTAATCACTATACTAAATATTTATATATTATTATCATTTAACTTATATAAATATATCTTATGGGTGAAATTATGGATAAAATTAATTTGTCATATTTATTAATTGGAATAATATGTAGTTTATTTATTTTACTAATAATCGTGTTGATTATTTACTTTGTAAAAGTTTATAATTATAACAAAAATAAGCCTAGGAGAAAATATTTAGTAAAAGATGAGGAAAAACACACTTGGCAAGGTTTTGAAACTCAAGATGAAGTAAAAGTAAAGTATAAGCCTAAAAAATATAAAGTTAGAGAATATGAAGTTAAATCTCCTAAATATAAAGGTAGTAAATAATTACTTTTTTAGATATTTTTCCAATTGTTTAAAAGAAGTAATTCTTTCTTTTACATTTTTATATTCGTTTTTTCTATCTATTAATAATGCATTCATACCTGCGTTTTTTGCGCCTATATAATCATTTTCGTAATGATTCCCTATAAATAAGATCTCATTAGGTTTTAGATTTAATTTTTTAATTGCCTTTTCAAATATTTTTTTATCTGGTTTTTTTAATTCTTCTTCATAGGAATAAATAACAAAATCAAATATTTTTTTATATCCCCAATTGTTAATAATTTCTTTTGTAACAAATGAGCAATTACTTATTATTCCATATTTATAATCTTTCATTAATGGCAATATATATTCGAAATCAGAGAATTCAACATAATTTGTTTTTGTATGTTTATTCATTAATATTTTTAGCTTTTTTAATTTCATAGCTCCGCAGGTTTGTTTAAAATAATTATAAAATTCATCTAAATTAGTATTAGTTATCATTATTTTTTCAATAAAACTTTCACCCAGGTTTTGTTTAATAAACTTCATTAGGTTATCATGTGTTTTATTGCTTTTATTTCTCAATATAGTATCCCATATATCAAATACAATTGCTTTAATAACCATAATATATATACTCTTTAAGATATAAAAATCTTTTTATCACTTTTCAGTATAATTCAAATATTCCCTTTATTTAGTATAATAGCAATAAGTACTTTGTTTTGTGTATTGTTCAGAAAGAAGAATAAGATTTAAATAAACTATAGTGCTATTTATATTATGATAAAAAGAATTTTTAACTAGTTTTCATTGACCCCTAAACACCTTAGGGACTAGTTCAGGCTTTTTATACTATTTGTATGTCTGGCATTTTAACTTTAAAAGGAGAGTTAATATGTCGTTATTAATTATAAAGAATTTAAGTAAAGACTTTTCTCACAAAGTAATCTTTGAGAATGAGGAATTAATAATAAATGAAACTGATAAGATTGGTTTAATTGGTAAGAATGGCTCGGGTAAAACCACTTTAATAAATATCATCTTAGGTAAAGAATCATTTTTTGGTAATTTGCAAAAATTAGATTTAAAGATAAGTGTTTTAGAACAACAATCTTTAAATGCAAATCAAAAAGTAATTGATTTCTTAAATATAGATTTGTATTCTGATAATTCAGATTTAATATCTAAAGTTTTGGAATTATTTAATAAATTTGCATTAAGTTCAGAATTATTTGATCAAAATTTGTTAACTTTATCTGGTGGAGAAAAAACTAAATTAGCTTTAATAAAAATAATGCTTCAAGATCCAGATTTGTTAATATTGGATGAGCCCACAAATCATTTAGATTTTTTAGGTTTATATATTTTACAAAAATTCTTAAAAGATTTTTCTAAAGCTTACATTTTAGTTTCCCACAATAGAGATTTTTTAGATAACAATACAAATAAAATTGTTGAAATTGAAAATACTAAACTATTATCTTATGAAGGAAATTATTCTGAATTTAAAGAAAAAAAACAAAAAGAATTTGAACTTAAAATTGAATTATATGAAAATAATTTAAAAGAGCACAAAAGATTAAAAAAAAGTGCAATCCAGAAATTAGAATGGTCTCAAAATAATTGTGCTATTAAGAAACCTAAACCACATGATAAATTAAGATTTCAATCTTATAATAGGTTAAATAAAGGTTATGATTTTAATGCAATAAATGCAAAAATAATATTTGACAGAGCTAATGCTATTGATTTGTCTAAGCCTTTTGAAGATACTGAAAGATTAAATATTGAAATTTTGCCATTTGAAAAAAGCTATAATGAAGTTTTGGTTTTGCAAAAAATTTCTAAAACAATTAATAAAGAATTGTTTAGCAATTTGAATTTAGAAATTAAAAGACTCGAAAAAGTTTTCATAGTAGGGAGAAATGGTTCTGGTAAGACAACTTTATTAAATATTATTTGTGGCAAAGATAAAGATTTTTCTGGAAATTTAATTTTAGGTGAAAATGTAAATGTTGGTTATATTACTCAAGACAAATCTTTCTTGCATAAAGATTGCAATATTTTAGAATATTTATTAGAGCAACATAAAGATCTGGATGAATTTATTTTAAGAGATTATTTGGCTAAATTTTTATTTAAGGGTAATGATATAAACAAAAAGCTAAACATTCTTTCAGGGGGAGAAATAATGCGTTTAGATTTGTTAGATAAATTACTTTACAAATGTAATTTCTTAATTTTAGATGAGCCAACAAATAATTTAGATATTGCCACTATTGAATTATTAGAACAAGCTTTAATAGATTTTCAAGGCACTATATTATGCATATCTCACGATAAGCAATTAATAAAAAATGTTGCAACAATAGTTTACGAGTTAACTGAAAAAGGATTGAGGGCATTAAACAAAGAATTTATTTAATAACATTTTTATATTTGTATTGTAGTATTATGTTATAGTTTTGGATACTTTTTCTAATGTAAAATATATTTTCATTGATGAAAGTGGTGATTTAGGGCAGTATGGTTCAGAATATTTTACTATAGTTGCATTAACAACTAGTGATATTAAGAAAATAGGAAGAATAATAAAAAAAGTCAGACAACGAATAATGAAAAAGAAACTTAAGAATTTATCTGAAATTAAAGCTAATAATTCAAACGAAATAATAAGAAAATATGTTTTAAATAGTTTAATTAATTGTAATTGTTTAATTTCTTCAATAGTGATTCCGAAATCAAAAATAAAACAAGAATTATATGGCTCTAAAAATAAATTATATAATTATCTTTGTGGAGTTTTATTTAGTCATATTGATTTAAATGTTTCTTATTTAGAAATAATTATTGATAAAAAAGATAGTAATAAATTATTACGAGAGGACTTCAATCATTATATTTCAGAAAAAATAAAAGAGAAAGTAAAAATTAAATTTAGTATTACTCATTTAGATTCTCAAGCATCTAATGAGTTGCAAGTAGTTGATTTTGTTGCATGGGCAATAAATAGAAAATATTCTCATAAAGACGATACTTATTATAATATAATCGAGAAACTAATTTGTAATAAAGATAAACAAGAAATTTGGAAATAAGAATAAGTGTGGACCCTAAGCAAGACCAATTCGTGCACCATCCGGTACACTCCTTACTAAGGACTTACCCACATATATAATTATATCTATGATATATAAATATTTTTTGATAATTATTTATAAAGATTAAACATAATCCCCATTCTGGATAGTATTCTCATCATTAGGAATAATTGCAGTAAGCACTGGGTTTTGTGTGTTGTTGAGAAAGAGAAATTAGATTTTAGTATAATGGAAATTAGTATAACCACCATTATACTAATTCTGGTTATAATGAATTTGTCCGGAAAAAGCGGACAAAATGTGTCAATATTGTCCGGAAAAAACGGAAGAAATTTCCTTTGTATGTAGATTCCTTACGGAATTCCGTAAAGAATACTATGATTTTCTTACGTAAAAGCGTAAGGTATATATATTTCTTATAATACTAATTATAATATGCCCAATATAAAAGATGACATTAAGAAAATAATTTTAAAATATTCTGATTTGATTCCAAAGGAAGTTTTTAAAAGAGAATTAATATTGTCAGAATTAAAATTTGATAAGGCAAACGTAATAATTGGGCCAAGAAGATCTGGTAAAACCTATTATTTATATTATATTATAAATGATATTAAATCAAATGAAAAGTTTATATATATTAATTTTGAAGATAATTTATTACCAAAACTTGAAAGACAAGATCTAAATTTGATATTAGAATGTTCAAAAGAATTATATGGCAATAATTTGATATTTTTCTTTGATGAAATTCAGAATATCGATAATTGGGAAAATTTTATAATTTCATTATTAAATGAACATTATAAGGTATATGTTACAGGCTCAAATTCAAAATTGTTAAGTAAAGATATTGCAACAGCTTTAAGAGGAAAATCATTATCTTATTTACTTTTGCCTTTTTCTTTTTCTGAAATAATATCTTATAAATTAGGAAAATTAGAAAAAGGTTGGGAAAATAGCAAAACAGCATATGATATTAAGAAAGTATATAATGATTATTTTTTGTATGGTGGATTTCCAGAAGTATTTTTGTCTGAGAATTTAGATTTAAAAAACAAATTAATAAATAATTATTTTGAATCGGTTTTGTATAAAGATTTGATTGATAGATTGAAGATAAAAAACATTAAATTAGTTGAAATAATTATGAAATATTTATTAAATTTATTTGGCAATAATTTTAGTATATCTGTTTTTGAGAATTATTTAAAGTCAAATAAGATAGCTTATAGTTTAGAAGATTTATATGCCATATTATATAGTTTACAAGATGTATTTTTAGTTTATTATTTAAAAGAATATTCTAAATCTTATAAAAAAACAGAGGTATCAAAATCAAAAATATATTTATTTGATTTGGGGTATATTAGATTTATTTCTAGAGAATCAGAAGATAATGGCAGAATATTGGAAAATTTAGTATTTATTGAATTGTATAGGCGTTTAGATTGTATTAATGTTCCAAAAGTATTTTATTTTAAATCTAAGAAAGATCAAGAATGTGACTTTGTTTTAGAAGATAAAGGCAAGATTGTTCAGGCAATTCAAGTGACCTATAGTTTAGAAACTAAAAATAAAGATAGAGAAATAGATGGTTTATTGTCTGCAATGGAGTTTTTTAGTTTAAAAGAAGGTATAATCTTAACAAATGATCAAGAAGAAACTTTTGAGATAAATAACAAGACAATACATGTTTTACCTGTTTGGAAATGGTTATTACAAACTAAGAAGTAATTTCTGGGCTTTTTCCTTTTTCTTCACAACTTCTTGCATTTCGTTCAATAATTGAACAAAATGTCCTACATTTCGTCTAATCTTTAGACAAAATGTACTGCAACCCTTTCTGGATAGTTAGTGCATCAATATTAATAATTGCAGTGAGTATTGGATTTTGTGTGTTGTTAAGGAAAAGAGATTAATCCTATTTAAACTTTTTCGTTCTACATATTATTAGTGAGTTTATGGAAGATAAATTTAATTTTGATTTAAAGCCAATAGTAAAGGAATACGAAAAGTTTTTCGGTTTTAAATTAAATAAGCAACCTAAGTCTATATTTTGTTATAATAGAAAAGAATATGATAAACTATTTGGTTGCAAAACACAATCTTGGAGTGCACAATTTGCTACTAAAGATATGATTGTAAGTATTCATCCTACTTTATGGGAAAAATATACAAATCATGCAAATCCTTC
>CAZMGA010000012.1:0-20644 GCA_964565725.1 uncultured archaeon
ATCTAAATCCAAATTTAAATTATCTTTTTTCTTTTCATCTTTTTTATCCTTTTTCTTTTCAATTTCAGAATCTTCTTCTTTTTCTGGATTTGTTTGTAATTGTTTATATATGTTTTCTGCAGCATCTTCTATTTTTTGTTTTTCTTGAATTTGTTCTTTATAATTATCTTCTGGTCTTCTAATTTCTTTTTTTTCTGTATTGCTCACTTGTTTAAATATTTCTTCAGACATGTCAATTTCTTTTGGTTTTTCTTTTGAGTCCTGATTTTGAATTTGTTTTAATTGATATATTTTTTTTCTTAATTCTTGTTTTTTTAATTCTTTTATTTCTGCAATGCTTTTTCCATTGTCTCTATAAGTTCTCCATTCTCTTCTAGGAATATCATTTAAATTAATTTGTTTATTATCTTTTGTAATTATTATATTATCATCATTTTTATTTATTATAATAGATTCTAACTCTCTTTTTAAAACACTTATTTCATCAGAGTCTAAAATTTTAGTGTCTAAATTTTCATTTTGAATATGATTTATTTTTAATTCTTCAACATTATGTATTTTCTTTAATTCTTCTAATAATGAATTTACTTCCTCAAAATAATCTTTTTTAGGAATATCTTTTATTTCCTCTTCTTTTTTTTCTAAAACTTCATTTTTTGTATTATTGTATAATTTATCTATTACTGCTTTAGCAATATCATTGGAATAACCCTCTGCCATTATTGCAGTTCTAATCTCATTTTGGTTATATGTTTTAGATTTATTTCTTAATATATTTGTTAATTTATCTACTTCTGCATTAAAATTCATAAAAATCAATAAAAATAAAGCAAATTATTTTAAATATGTTGTGTTTTATTATTTGATGATCAATATTGTAAATATCTTATTAAGTATATTATATACTTTAAAATCTCTTATAGTTTATAGTCTAATTACTTTTATAGTGTTATTTTTGTTAACATTAGTGGAAAAACCAATATTTAATTTATTTAATAAAAAAATGTCTTGGAACCTTTCTGCTTTGTTTTCTACATATATTTTATCTTTCGTTATTGTAATTATAGCATATTATTTACCTTATTTTTTAGGTGTACCTATGAAGGGTTTAGGCGCCGTTTATAATCCGTGGTTGTTTTATTTAAAATTATTTGGCTTGTTTTTATTATATGCTTTAATTATTGCATTAATTACGCAGGTTTTTATATTCTTAGGCTCTTATATATATAGTAAATTAAATTATGAGAAAGAATATGTTAAATTAGCTATAACAATATTGATAATAAGTGTAATATTAAACATATTAAATTTAATGTTTCCATGGATATTAGGTGGTTTAATAGTTTTAATATATTTTTAGGGGTTATATGAAAAAAATATTTACATTTGGGTTTTTTTTAATTTTAAGTATATTTTTATTAAGTTTTGTAATATCGGTGGGCTTAAATGTAAATGACGAGGAAACTAATTTAGGAGAATGTAGAACTATTACTTTAACTCCTGAACAAGTACAATCTTTATTTACTAATTATTTTTTAGACGCTGCAAAACCAAAAACATTAAAATCAGGTGCTGCAATAGATTCTAATAATCCCAAAGAAGATACTAATTGTCATACTATAAATATGGTAGATAGTAAAGGCACTTCTGGTATAGGTTCAGACATTGGTTGTGTTTCGGAATCTTCAAATGTTAGAAGCGATGATATGAAAATGAATCAATCTTGTGATGGAGATAATGCTACAGGTATGGTTTTAACAGATGATTTAAGATTGGGTAGATGTGAAAACATAAATGTTTGTAGTGTAGATACAAATCAATTAAGTTATAGAAACTCAATTAGTGGAATGGAATTAGTTAAGAGAAGTGCATTAGGTTTAATTCCCACTACTAAAGAATTTACAAGTAATTTTAATTCAACAGCTCAAAACACTTCTCAAACATCTAATAATAATACTCCTAAATTTGCAACTAAAAATGAAGTGAAAACAGCATCAACACAAGATACTATTACAATGGAACAATTAGAACAGGCTGGAGTTTTAGATCAAAATATAGAAACAACCCAAAGAAAAGCAGATATGACTAATTTAATTAAAAATAATATTAAGGCATCAACTTTTGAAGCACAATTCCAAGATGTGTGTACTGGACAAGATGCATCAGATAGGTGTAAAATATTTATATATTCTTTTTTTGATAGACATTATAACGCATATTACAGTAGTACTATAGTAATTTCAACTATGGGTCCTGCATTTTTAGGAATATCTAAAAAAATATTAGGGAAAATACCTGCTTTGAAAAATTTGGGGGGCAAACTAGCTGATGAAGCAAATATTATAAAAGGAAAATTCCATACTAATGTGACAAACAAATTTAAAGATGAAGTAGGAGATTTAAGAAAAGAATTAGCTAATAGTAGGGTATTTAAAGGCATGAGTGAAAAGGATGTTGCAGCTTTAGAGGAATCATTAATTGCAAATAATGGAGATGATATGATTAAAATATTAGATGAAAGATTAGGAAAAAATTTAATTTCATCTGGTACTACTCAACCTCAAAGAACATTTGCAAGATATATTACTCAAAAAAATAGTTATGCAAAATATTTAAAATCACAAATGGCTGATGGGGAAGAAGCAGCATTTAGAGCTATAGCAAATGCAGATACTTCTGTTTTAGGTGTTAAACCTGTAGCAAGATTTATAGACAAAAATCCAAAATATGATCAATTTTTATTTAGTCCTTCTGGAAGAATTGATGATGCTGCATCTATTTCTCAAGTATCTAAAGATTTTTTTAAAAATTTGGGTAGTGGAAAACCAGTTGTGTTGTATAGATCCAAAGATCCTAGATTTTTAGCAGATTTGGCAAGTAATGATTTAGAAGCATTTATTAGAGCAAATCCTAATAAAAATTTATTAGTAAATATAGATGGACAATTATATCCTTTAACAAAAGGAAATTTAGCACAAATTAAATCCAGTGGATTTTCTGATTTCCAAGTTTTAGAAGCTGGAGAAAAAATACAATTAACACCTGCAGAAACAGACGAGGTTTTAAAAGCTTTAAAAAAAGATTTTGTTAAAGATGGGGAAGATATTGTAAAAAATTTAGATGCAAGAACTGAACAAATGATGGATGCTTTAGTTCAAGGAAATTATTTGGATAATGGTTATGCTAGTGCATTAAATTTTTTAGTGTATAATTCTTATTTTGGAAGAACCGGATCATATATAAAACAAGGATTAACAGCAGTAGTTGTACCTCCAATATATTGGGGAATAAAATCAAATGATAACTCTCCTTTAAAAGCTTATTTTATTGGTGAAAAAGAAATGACTAACGCAAAAATATATTTGGGTACACAACAAATATACAATGATGCTTATATTGATTTTTTTGTTAATGCTAATTTGTCTAATGGAGACTTTGTTAAAGATACTATAATAAAAGGGACTTATGCGGTAGGAGATTTTGTATTATTAGATGATTGGGAAATACAAGATAAATTAAACGCTGTATTGCAAATGTCTGCAAGAGATGATGTTCAAGACGTAGTATATACAAATTCAGTTTCTAATTGTAGTAATTGTTCTATAGTAAGAAAAATAGTTAATGGTGCAGGACAAATAAATAATTTTTCTAAAAATGATACTGATAATTATATTTTGGAATATCCTAACGCTATTACTGATGCAAAAAAAGGAAGAAGTTTAGCATTATATAGTCATCATACAAACATTGCATTTACTGCAAAAGGTAATAATGAAAAAATAAATGATACTATTGATTTAGAACAAGCAATTTTAAATAAAACTACTTGTGTAGATAAAATTAATGAATCTGTTATTGCTCAAATACCTTTAATTGGAGCTTATTTTAAAGATAATGAATCTAGAATAGGATTAGCAACAGGTATTTTGGAAAATGTAGGTTTTTATTTGCCTACTAAGTTTTTATCTTCTTGGGCTGGTTTTTTAGGTGGAGTTGCAACTACAGGAATATTAGATACAAGAGTAAGAGAATTATATGAAGGTTGTGTAGATACAGAAGAAGGTTATTATATTAATTATACTCATAAATTTGAAAAAGAAAAAAATGATAATCCATTATCTGGATTGATTGGTAAAGGTAAAGACGCTATTAAATCAGAAGATGTTTCACAAAATTTAGATAAATTAAATTCAACTATGGATGATTTAAAAAATAGTTTATTCAAAGTAATTGAAAATAAAGATAAAGAATTTATGCAAATTTATTTTAAAACAATGGGTAATACTACTTCAAATTATTTTTCTGATCAAATATTTTTAACTTGGTTAGGACCAAATTCAACTTGTAGTAAAGTTAATATAGATACTCCTACAAAATTAGAAATGAGTGGTAAAACAATAACTGGTGAAGATGTAACTTATAAATTGGATGGAGATACTTTTACAAGAAATGGAAATACAATTTTAAAAAGTCAATTATTACAATTTGCAACAACAAGTAATTTATTTGCAGGATTAGAAATTCCTCAAAGTGTTACTTTTTCACCAGCAAATTCTGTTGGCAATTATTTTGAAATGTACTCTAATGGTGATTTTAAAATATTAGATTTTGCAACAAAATATTGTATGTTAAGCGGTATGAAAAAACAAACTGGTAGAGATGCTGAATTTTTAAATTATACTGGTGTATTAAACAAAATTAATTTAATGGATAAAACAATAACTTTGGGTAATGAATTTACTATTTTGGGTGGAGACACTGTTAGAAATAGTACTAAGAATTCTTTAATTGTTGATAATAATAAACATGTAATTAATTCAAAAACAAAAGAAGATTATGGCTTATTCCAAAGTGCTGAATTTGAAAAAGGTATTTTGTATTATAGACAATCTACTGATGAATTTGCTATATGGATTAGAATTATTTCAAAAATTTCTGGTAATAATATAGATAAGTTTGTAGCAAGTCCTACAAAAGTAGTAAATCCCGATACTAATTGTGAAGAACCTGCAATAGATTTATCTATAACTGGTAATCCTAATGATGTTGCGGCTTTAAATAAAGCTAATGAATTTAATGATGCATTAGAACATGCAGGACCATATCAATATTTTGAAACTGATGATAAAATAATACAATTTTATTCTAAATTGGTAGAAGGACAATGTAAAGAATATATGAGAGTAATTGATAAAAAAACAAATAAGATAATTTCTGATGAAGAAATTACTGGAATTGAAAGAACTGATACAGGCATAAAAGTAAATACTGCTGATGGTAGATCTCATACTTTGGAGTTTAGTAATGAAAATGGAAAGCCAATATTAAGCTTTGATGGTGTTAAAAGTAATTTGTTGTTTGCCCAAGGTAGAAATGGTTCATTTTATTTTGATCCAAAAACTGGAGAATGGTATGTAGGGAATAGTCAAATTTTGCCATTAGATGATGAATTTAGAGAGTTAGGTAGTTTAGAAAGAAATGGTACTACAGAACCAGGAAACAATCCTTATTCTTCAGCGAATAATAATTCTTCAGGAAAATCTTCAACAGGTTTTTCAATACCTTTATTTGAAGGTTATGAAAGAATAATATTTGTAGTTTTAAGTTTATTTTTTGTTTTAACTTTAGTTTATTTTACTCAAAGGAGAGATTTAAATGAAACTAAATGAATTGATAAAAAATATATATAATAGAATATTTTGTAAAGATATTTTTTGGTCTACTTTTTTATTAAATTTAATTTTAGGATTAGTTGTTTTTTTTATTTTTATTTTATTTTTGGGTTTTGATTTTTCTGCTTATTTAAATTTATTAAATCCTGATTTTGTTAATGATGTTTATTTGTTAGAATTAATAAAAAAATATTTAATTCATATAATTTGTTTTTTTATTATTTTGCTTTATCTTCAGTTTGTATTATATGCTTTTATTTTGTTTAAAATATCTAAAAAGAAGTCAAAACATTTTTTTGAAAATTTAGGAAAATCTTTTTATAAGGGTTTATTATTATTTTTTGGTTTCTTAATATTTAGTTTTATTGCTACTATTATTTTACTATTAACCTTTTTATTTTTAAAAATACCTTATTTTGGATTAGTTTTATCTATATTATTTTTCTTAATCTTGGTAGTTTTTTTTGGTCCCGGATATTATATATTATTGGGAAAAATTTTCAATGGTTCCTTTTTTGATGCAATTTTAAGTGCATTAGTTTTGCCTTTTAAAAAGATTGGTTTAACTGGTAAGTTTTGGGTTTTAAATTTTATATTATTATTTGTGTTTATTATTTCATCATTATTAGAATTTATTCCTTTTGTGGGTTTATTTTTATATTTTATATTTATATTGTTTTTAAACCCTGCAATAATGATTTATACCTTTTCAATTATTTATGATTTTTCTAAAGAGTAAATAATTTTTGTAAAATTATTAAAAATTAAACAAAAGTCATTTGACTTTTATTTTCTTCTTTAGTTTGTTGTTCCATTTGATTCATTCTTTCTTTTAAACTAGCTATAATTTTTTTTGCCTCATCTTCTAAAGGATTTGTGTCTATATCTATTTTAAATATAGTTTCTATAGCTTCTAAAATATCTGCAGCACTATTAAAATTAGTATTTTTACCTGGATTTGCTAATAAAATATAACTTTCTATTTTATCTGCTAGTATGGATATTTGTGCAGTAGGTCCAGAAATTAATCCTTTTTCTAAAATTGGAAAATTATGTTGTTTAAATAAATCTTTTTTTGCTATTTTATTATTTGCAAAATAAACTCCTCTTTTTGATTCGCTAGGCATTGTTCCTACTAATGAAATTATACCTTTAACTTTTTTTTGCATACACCAATCAACTAATGTTTTTGCATAATTATATGTTTGTTTTGCATCAATTGTTTGATCTGAAAGTAATACTAATAATTTGTATTTTCTATTTGCATAAATTCTTATAGGGTGTTCTATTATCCCTTTTGTAATTCTTATTATTGGAATTATATTTGGGCTTTCAACATATGCTATTAAATCCATTTTTTTAATATCTACTAAATATCTAGTAGCTATTGTAGCAATTAAGTCAGGACTTGGTGTGCCTTCAATTAAATAATAACCTTTAAAATTTGTTTTAACTAAATCTATTATTTTTGTATTTCTCTCATCATTTTTCATATATTAAAAAAATCAGATTAGTTTATATAGGTTGCTATTATATATATATAAAATCGCTCTATGGAGGTAGATTTATGTCTAATGAAGTAAAGGATAGTGTAATTTTAATAGGTAAAAAAAATACAAAAAGCTATGTTTTGGCTGTAATTACTTTATTAAATCAAGGTGTACAAAAAATTACTCTAAAAGCGAGAGGTAAAGCAATAAGCACAGCAGTAGATGTTGCTGAAATGGTAAGAAATAAATTTGCAAAAGATTTAAAAGTAGAGGATATTAAGATATCTACTGAAGAATTAAAAAATGAAGATGGTAGCTCTGTAAGAGTATCTGCAATTGAAATTATTTTAAATAAATAATCATAAAAACATCAAATCCAAATTATTTTTTGGGTTTAAGTTAATATTTCAAGGTTTTTTAAACCTTCTTTTTTTGTTTTTGAACCGCAAACATTTAAAGTCATGATGAAGTCATGATATATTATGACTGATAAAATAATTAATCATGATTATTTGCAGAGTGATGGCTTACAATTGGTGTTGCAACAATTAAGTGAGTCTAACGAAATAGATTTAGTAGAGCAGATTTATGCTTTAAGTGATAGACCAGAAGTTTTAGGTTTATTAATTTATAAACTTATGACTGAAAGAAAAAAAACAAATGAGCTTATGGAAGGCATAAATAAAAAATATGATGCTTTACTAGAATATTTGAATGAAACTGCAAATACAAATACAGTCAAAGCCCCTTTTAACGAGGTTTTAGAGGAAGAAATAAATATAGATAATTTGTTCTTAACAGAACAAGATAAATCTATATTATTTGAAGCAAAAACTAACAAATGGATAGATGCAAAATTAATTCAAGATAAATTAAACTATAAAGGATTAAATGCTGCATCTCAAAGATTAAATAAACTTTGTAAAGAAGGTTATTTAGATAAAAATAGAGTTGGTCAATCTGTGGTTTTTGTTTTAAATAAAAAATATATATAATATTTAGCAACCTTTTACACAATGTCAAAAAGAATCAGAGACTAATTCTCTGATTTCTTTTGCTAATACTTTTTTTTTAAAATTATTAATTAATTATTATGAATTATTTTTTTTAAAAAATTAGAAAAATATCGGGAATTCCCGATATCATATTTATTTTGATTTTAACATAGGTAATCCTGTTTTTTTATTTTCGATTACTTTATAACCTGCAGGTAGTTCTATGCTTCCTTTAGGATCTTTTGAAAAGAAAAATAATCTACCTTTACTATGTAAGTAGTAAGTATTTCCTTTACTATTTTTATGACTATAACCAACCATAAGATCTCCTCCATTTATAAATAAAACGTTAAGTATAATATATCTCTCCTATTAATAAAGGTTTCGGTAAATTATTATATTTAGTGAAGGGAATGCTTCGTATATATAATGATTTTACAAAGAAAAAAGAAATTTTTAAAGCTAACAATAAAGTAGTAAAAATATACTCTTGTGGTCCAACAGTTTATAATTATGCCCATATTGGTAATTTGCTTGCTTTTATTCAAGAAGATTTGTTGGTGAGATATTTAAAATTTAAAGGCTATAATGTAATACATGTAAGAAATTTAACTGATGTTGAAGACAAAATTATTAATGCTTTAAATGATTCAAATAAATCTTTAAAAGAATATACTGATTTTTATATAAATGCTTTATTTGAAGATTTTAAAAAAATTAAAACTTTAAGTTCTAGTTATTATCCAAGAGCTACAGAATATATTAATGAAATGGTTGATTTTATTTATGATTTAATTAGAAAAGGTTATGCCTATAAAAGTGATGATGGTTCTGTTTATTTTTCAGTATCTAAATTTAAAAATTATGGTAAATTGTCAGGTAAAAGTTTAGATAACTTAAAAGAAGGAGCATCTGGAAGAACTTCTAAAACTATAAAGAATAAAGAAAACGATTTTGTTTTGTGGAAATCTTATACTCCTAAAGATGGGAAAGTTTTTTGGGAAACAAAATTAGGAAAAGGAAGGCCTGGTTGGCACATAGAATGTTCGGTAATGGCTAATTCTTTATTAGGAGATACTTTAGATATTCATTCTGGAGGAGAAGATTTAATATTCCCACATCACGAAAATGAAATTGCGCAAAGTGAAGCTCATTCAGGTAAAAAATTTGCTAGATTTTGGATTCATTGTAAATTTTTATTGGTAGATAACAAAAAAATGTCAAAAAGTTTAGGTAATTTTTATACTTTAAGAGATTTAGAAAAAATGGGTTATAATCCATTAGCATTTAGAATGTTGTGTTTATCATCAAATTATAAAAATTCCTTAAATTTTACTTTTGAATCTTTACAAGACATGACTAAAAATTATGAAGATATTAATTTATTGGTTGCAAAATTAATTAATTATTTTTCAGAAGTTGAATTTGAAGAAGAATTTAATAATGTAATAAAGAAAAAAGCAGAAGAATATTTAGATAAAGTAAAAGAAGCTTTAGATGATAATTTAAATACGCCTTTAGCTTTTAAACAAGTGTACGAATTTATTAGTTATGTAAATTCGTTAGTTTCTAATGGTAAAATTTCTAAAAAAACTTCTGAAATGTTATTAGATTATTTCCAGGATTATGATTCCATTTTTGGCATTTTTAATTTTCCTGAAAAAATATCTAAAGATTTAGAAAATAAATTATGGATCCGATTTAATTCTAGAAAAAACAAAGATTTTTCAATAAGTGATAAAATAAGAAAAGAATTTTCTGATTTAAATTATGAAATTGGAGACTTTTCAACAGGCTTTTATGTTATAAAAAATAATTAAAATTTTAAATTTGTGTTTTATTGTTTTAATAATATAAATTATACTAAAAAGAATATCAATAAAGATATTGGTAAAATAAATAAAATATAAAAAAATGTTTTCTTTTTGTTTCCATCAATTAAAGCTATAAAATAACTAGATATTAATGACAATTCTATTAAATAAATCCAAGTAGCAAAAAAAGCATAATTAGATAAATTTACACTACCTATTGCAATATCTAAACTAGTAAATGCTGATAAATCAAAATTTTGAACTATGTTTTGAACCCAACCCAAAATTAAAGGTACTAATACACTCGAAGAAATAATCAAAGTATATTTTTGAATTGATAATGATGAATATCTTTCTCTCTCTAACTCGTGCGTTTTGACTATATATTGGGAAATTTTATTAAAAACAAATTGCATATCTTTTCCTGATTTATAACCTATTATTAGCAAATTAACAATTCTTTTAAGCAAAATACTTTTATTTCTTTTAGTAATTTCTTCTAAAGCTTTATTTGCTGATAACCCTTTTTTTATTTGTTTTAAAACAATATTAAATTCTAATGATAAATATTTATAATTTTGTTTGGAAATGTATTCTATTATTCTTGTTATTTCAGTACCTTTTGGAAATAAACTTGCTTGTAATAATACTTCTTGTATTTGATTATCTATTTCCTTTTGTCTATTTTCTTCTTTTAACAATTCAAAATTATATGTGAAAAATATAATTAAAGGTAAAGAAAATAAAATCAAAATGAAAGGAATTAAAGAAATATAATTTAAGATAAATAATATTAAATTTAAACATAAAACAACAAAATAAATAATATAATTTATTTTAAAAAATTTTTTTATATTTGAATTTGATTTTGATAGATATAATTCAAAAAGAATAAATTTATTTTTTAATACTTTTTTAAATATATTTTCAACAAACATTTAATTACCTCATAAATCCAGGCATCATATTTAAGATTATAAAAATTAATATTAAATCAATTGCAGGAAATATAACTACAAATAAAATTATTAGTTGATTTGGGGTAATACCTAAATCTAAAATTAAAGAACCTATATTTACAAAAACCAATAATAATGCTGGTAAAATTGCTGTAATTCCTATAAACAATAAAGAAACCATAACTAATTTATTACTATATAATTTTGTAGATGTGGTTTGAATACTTATTAATTCTTCTGCAAGTTCAAATAAAGGTCCTTTTTCATCAAAAATTTTGCC
Source organism: uncultured archaeon (assembly GCA_964565725.1). Taxonomy (GTDB): domain Archaea; phylum Iainarchaeota; class Iainarchaeia; order Iainarchaeales; family 0-14-0-20-30-16; genus 0-14-0-20-30-16. Next base: position 11,211 of record CAZMGA010000012.1, read on the forward strand.
ACTTTCATAAATGTTTAAAATTTGTTTAAGTGCTCTTCTAAAATCTTTAGAATTATAATTTTCTGAAATGTCTCTTATGCATTTTTGAATAGAAATTCCATTATTATATTCATTAAGTAATTCATGAATAATATCTTTTAAATATTTATAATTTAAAGAAGATTTTTTAATTGCAGATAAAAATTCTTCTCCAATAGATAAATGCATATCCAAATCAATTAGAAAAAAAGGTAATTCCTTTTCTATTTGTCCCAAATAATTCTTTTTTAATAAATAAGGATAGTAATAATAAAAAAAATATCCTAAAATAGGAATAACTAATAATATAATACCTGAATATAAATAATTATTAAATATTCCAAAAGAAATAATTGTAAAAAATAAGGTTAATGCTAAAATAATAGACTTAAATATTTTGGTATATTGATTTAAATTTAATCCTAATTTTATTTTAATAAATTTAGTTTCTATTTTTTTGTTTATCATATTTATCTAGCTGCCATAATTGGTTTATATCTTCAAAAAATTCTCCCATATTTTGTTTTTTATACATTAATTCTTCTAATCTTTTTTTGTGATTGTAAAATATTTTATCATAATCTTTGTTATATATAATTTCTATTTTTTTTCTTATTTTTTCACTTTTATTTAAATAAATCCAAGTATTTGTTTCATAATTGTATTGATATATAGGTATTAATTTATTATCTATAATTTCACAAATGTCTATTATTTTTCTTATTTCTTTTTGCAAATTATTTTCTATATCTATGTTATTCCATCTTCTTTGTAATATAATTAAATCTAAAGCATTTAGATCTTGTTCTAGTGTACCTAATTTTAATAATCTTTCAATTGTATCTTTAGAACTTAAACCATGAAATGTTGCAAAACTGCCTTTTCCTTGCCCTGCTAATATTGTATCAATAAATGAAGATACTTCTTCTTTACTTCTTATTTCTCCAACTATTAAACGATCAGGTCTCATTCTTAAAGTGCAAATAATTAAATCTTGCATGTGAATGTTTCTTTTATCTTCTATTTTTAACTTAACTTTGTGTTTATGAGGAATATTTACTTCTGGTGTTTCTTCACAAATTATAATCCTTTCTGATTTTGGCACAAAACTAAATAACGCGTTTAAAGTAGTTGTTTTCCCAGAACCCGTATTTCCAGCAATTAATATGTTTGAATCTGTTTGCATTGCTAACCATAAAAATGTGGCTAAATCTAAATTAATGGTATTATAATTTATTAAATCAATTGGAGTTAAAGGATTATACTTAAATTTTCTTAAAGTGATTGTAGGATGTTCTCCTGAAATTGGAGGTATTATTGCATTTAACCTAGAACCATTATTTAGAGATGCATTTAAAATAGGATTATTTAATGAAATTTGTCTGCCTATGCTTCTAGCCATTTTATTAATTAATTCTGTGATATATTCATCATCTGTAAAATATATTTGAGTTTTACACCAACCAATATTTGATAAATAAATATTTACAGGATAATCTTCTCCAATACCTGTAATTGTAATTTCTTCTATTTTATTTTTGTCTTGAATTAGAGGCGTAATTATTCCAAAATTATTTATTTCATAATTTAATAAATCAAACATATATTTTTTTTGTTCTAAATCCAAAATTAATTTATTATTTTGTAAAAATTGTAAATAATATTTTTCCAGATCTTTGTTTACATTTGTGGAGGGCAATTCTTTAATATAATCTAAAAATTTTTTAAATAAATTTTTTTCTTGTGTTGATAATTTAGGTATATTTTTAATAAAACATTTTAAATCTCTTTTATCAAAAACTAATAAATTGTTATCTTCGTAAACAATATCAGGATTTGTATTAAATATTTTCTTAGAAAACCAGCAATCAAAACCTAAGTCTATTTTTTTACTATCTAAATTAGGTTTTATAAAAGTATCTTTATGATTTAATAGCATAAACTATATAATAATGCAAAGGCTGTTTTTATATCTTTCCCTTTAATATTTAAATTAAATAATTTAAATGTTTATAAAAGTTATAGGTAAGTATTTAAAATATATTAAATATATATTATATAATTAAGGTGATACTTTGGAATTTACTAATGATGAGATATTATGTTATAAAGCTTTAACTAATGAATATGTAAATTTAGATGAGATTGCTCAAAAATCCCAAATAAATATAGATACTATTAGAAGAAATATAATGCTTTTACAGGAAAAGGGTTTTGTTTTTATTGATAAGAGAACCTTTATTAAGTATAAATTAGGAAAATTTGGTAGATTGTATTTAAATGAAAAATTTCCTGAAGAATTAATTTGTGAGTATATTAAAGATAGAATTTTATTATCAGAGTTAAAATTAAAATTAGGTAATAAATCTGGTTTTGTAATTGGTTATGCCATAAAAAATCGTTATGTTAAAATGGATAATGAATATATATTGCCATTAAATATGCCTAAAGAAAAAGATTATGAAACATTAAGAAAATTATTAAATGATTATAATAAAGGTAGAGAATTATCAAAAGAAGAATTATTTTTATTGGGCAAAAATAATTTATTAGAAAAAGAAGAAAAATTAGAATATTTTGTTAAAAAATCTAATAAGATTATGGAAGTTTCAAAAAATTTAACAAAAACAGAAACATTTTTAACACAAGAAATGTTAAAAAGTGGAGAAGCTTTAAAATTAAAATTCAAACCATATAATGTTGTCGCAGATGTAGAACCAATAAATATAGGTAAAGCACAGCCTTATTTACAATTTTTAAATTTAATAAAAAATAAATTAGTAAGCATGGGCTTTGAAGAAATGCCTACAAAAACATTAACAACTGAATTTTATAATTTTGATGTATTATTTCAACCACAAAATCATCCCGCTAGAACTTGGACAGATACTTATAGTTTAAGATATCCAAAATATGACATATTAGAAAATATAGATTTAATTGCAAAAATTAAAAAAGTTCATGAAAATGGAAATGAGGAATCTAAAGGTTGGGGTTATTCTTGGTCTGTAGATATTGCAAAAAAATTAATGCCTACTGCACATGGTACTGCGTGGAGTGCCCATAAAATGGCTACAAACGTAGAAAACAATAAAAAATATTTTGCAATTGCTAGAACATATAGACCAGATGTTTTAGATGCAACCCATTTAAATGAATTTAATCAATTAGAAGGATTCATAATTTCAGATGATTTGTCTTTTAGAGAATTGTTAGGATTATTAAAACAATTTGCTATAGAAATAGCTGGTGCAAAAGAAGTTATGTTTTCAACAGATTATTATCCTTTTACAGAACCTTCTGTTTCATTTCATGTAAAACATCCTGATTTAGGATGGGTGGAGTTAGGAGGGGCTGGAATTTTTAGACCTGAAATAACTAAAACATTAGGAATAAATCAAAGAGTTATTGCATGGGGTTTAGGAATTGATAGATTAGCTATGTTTAGTTTAGGTATTAAAGATATTAGAGAATTATATTCTCAAAAATTAGATTGGTTGAGAAATAGAAATTTAATAGATAGGGTTTAGGTGTTATTATGTACAATTTAAAATTATTCCTAAAAAGTTTAAAGTTTAAAATATATCCATTAAGTCATAAATTAGAGGTGATTTAATGCCACAAGTAGAATTTAGTAAAAAAGATTTAGAAAAATTATTGGGTTTTAAAGTAAATGAAAAAGATTTAGAAACATATTTTTTACCTACAAAATCAGAGTTGGATTCTTATAAAGATGGAATAATAACTTTAAAAGGTACTGATACCAACAGACCTGATTTGTGGGGAGTAGAAGGGGTAGTAAGAGAGTTAAAAGCTCATTTGGATTTAGAAACTAAAAAATATGAATTTAAAAAATCAGATTATTCTGTAGAAATTTCAGATTTAAAAAATATTAGACCTAGGGCATCTTATGCTATTGTTAAAAACGTAAAAATGAGTGAAGATTTTTTAGTTAGTTTAATAAATATGCAAGAAAAAATTGCTAATTCTTTTGGAAATAGAAGAAAAGATGTAGCAATAGGTATTTTTGATTTAGATAAAATTAAAGGTAAAAAATTAAAATATTTTGCAAAAGAAAAAACATTTGAATTTATTCCTTTAGGTGAAAATAAAAAAATGTCTTTAGAACAAATATTAAATGAACATAAAAAAGGAATAGAATATGCAAATTTATTGAAAGACTTTAATAAATATCCTATATTAATGGATGAAAAAGAAAATGTTTTATCAATGCCTCCAATTATTAATTCAAATAATTCTGGAAAAGTAGAATTAAATACAAAAAATTTATTTATTGATATTACTGGTTTTTCTCAAAAAAAATTAGATGTGGTTTTATTAATTTTTGCAATGGCTTTTGTAGATAGAGGTTGTGTAGTAGAACAAGTTGAAGTAAATTATTTAGATGAAAAAATAAAATATTGGGGCTTAGATTTAACTCCAGGAAAAATGCAAATTAAAAAACAATTAATTAATGAATACATAGGTTTGAATTTAGATGATAACACAATATGTAAATTGTTAAAACAAAAAAATTATTCTGTCGAAATTAATAAAGATATTATAAATTTAACTTATCCACCATATCGCCAAGATATTTTGCACGTAGTAGATGTTATTGAAGATATTATTATTGAATATGGTTATAATTTATTAGAACCAAAAAAATTAAATTTTTATAGTGTGGGTAAATTATTGCCAGAAACAGAATGGCAAAATTTAATTAGAAATATTGGTGTGGGTTTAGGTTTACAAGAAATATTGTCTTTTACTTTAACATCTGTAAAAAAACAATATAATTGTTTAAATATAAAAGATTTTAAACCAGTAGAATTAGAAAACCCTATGAGTGAAAATATAGCTATATTTAGAGAAAGAATATTGCCCGAACACTTGGAATTTTTATCTAAAAATCAACATATTTCTTATCCTCAAAATATTTTTGAAATTGGAAAAGTTATTTCAATTAAAGATAATAAAGCAATAGAAAATACTAATTTAATAATTACTTTATCTTCTAATGATGTATCTTATACTTTAATTAAACAATACTTAGATGCTGTTTTAAAAAATTTAGATATAAGTGAAATAAGTTATGAAAAAATTGATTTACCATATTTAATTGAAGGTAGATCTGCTAAAATAGTATTTAAATTAAATAATAAGATAATGGTTGGTTATTTAGGAGAAATTTCTCCTTCTGTTCTAATGAATTTTGGAATAAATATGCCTGTAGCATATTTTGAAATAAATATAAATAAATATGATTAAATGATATTATGGAAAAAGTAAATGTTTTAGATAAATTTGGTAATACTACTAAAAAAATAGTTAATAAAGATATAGCCCACAAAAAAAAATTATTGCACCCTGTAGTTCACATTTGGATTTATAATTCTAATAAAGAAATTTTAATTCAAAAAAGAGCTAAAGATAAAAAGTTTTATCCTAATCATTGGGATGTTTCTTGTGCGGGTCATATTAGTGCAAATGAATCTTTTTTATTAAGTGCAAAAAGAGAATTGAAAGAAGAATTAGGAATTAAAATTAAAAATGATGATTTAGAGCTTATTGGAATTATTAAAGATAATACTTGTTGGAAAAACATTTGTGAAAATAATTGGGCATATGTGTATATTTTAAAATATGATAAACAAATAATTCAAATACAAAATGAAGAATTATCAGAAGTTAAATGGATCCCTTTTAAAGAATTTAAAAATAAAACTAAAAATTTAGAAAAAAACAATTTTACTAAAAAAGAAAACGGCTATTTTGAATTTATAATTGCACATTTAGAAGAAAAATTTAAATGATAAAATATGTTTGAAAATATATTAAAGCAAGTTGATAATTATTCTAATTTGCTATCTCAATATAAGAACGAAGCTTTAATTTTAAGAGAAAAATTATCAAAAGGAAATAATAATTTTATTGAAAGTAAAGTGATTCATAATTTGGAATTTAAAACAAAAGGTAAAGTTTTAGGTGTTGATTCTGGTTTTTTTGACTCAGCAATAACAGGCTTAGATTTTTGTTATATTAAAAGTGCAGGTAGTTATTTTGATTATGATATTAATTTAAAAAATTATTCTAAATTATCAACTATCCCTAATTATGATTTTTTTATTTCTGAAAACATTTTGCAGAAAGAAGAAGTTCAAAAATTTACATCAATTAATAGATTGAGAAAAGAATTAAATTTATTATATGAGGGTATAAAAAGTAAGAATCCTGAATATGCCTTAATTGATGGTAATGTCTTGCCACAACCAATAGATAGACCTAATAATAATAGTATTTTATATTTAGAATATGAAAATCTTTTACAAGATTTTGTTAATTTATATGATTTGACTAAATCACAAGATGTTGTTTTAATTGGCACTGTAGAAGATTCTAGAGCAAATTCCTTTTTAAAATTAGTTTATAAAGAAACAAAAGATATAAATGATATTTTATTTTTAAATTTTTTATTAAATGATTTTGAAGCAACGTCTTTTTTTCCAATTTTTAATGTTGAAAGTAATATTATTTATAACGATTTGCAAAATTATAGTAATTATAGTTTTTTGGCATCTTATTTTAAATTGCCAGAAGATTATCCTTTAAGAATTGAATTATTAAATAATAATTATTCTGAAAGTAAATTAAAAGAAATAAAAGGTTTTATATCTTATATTTCTAGCTTTACTAAAGGGTATACTTATCCATCAGTTTTAATTGATGCAGATAAACAAGCAAAATTAAATCAAAAAGAAGTTAATATAATAAAAAATTTGGTAGATTCTGCAATTACTTCTAAAGGTTTGAAATATAAAAGACGAGAAAGAAGAATATAATTATTTTTAATTTGTTATATTTCTAAAATAGGCATAATATTTATTCATAAATTCAGAAATTGATATTATATTTGGAGTTTCCTTTGCAATTTGTTTTCCTATAGTTATGCCCCACATATATTTTTCAGGGCTTGTTGTTAATAATTTGTCAGGTATATTATTTTTATACAATACATATGTAGTTAATGCATTCACTAATGTTTCATCATGTGTATTTAAATTATGTTGTTCTAAGATATTGTGAATATATTCATGAATTACTACATGTGTTAAATATTTTCCCTCAAAAATATAACTTCGCTTGTTCATATAAATACCATAAGTCCTAGTATTATCAATATTTTCAAAAAAATTAGTGATTCCTTTGCCTTTATTGTTAGATATTTCGAATAATTTAACAAAATAACCTACTGCGCTTAAACCATCACTTATACAGTTAGTATATATATTTTTAAATAATAATTCAAAAGCATCACCAAAATATTTAAAAGTTAAATTTCTATTATAATTTTTATTATTTAAACCCATTTTTAATAAAATATTATCTGCCAAATCTAAAACAGGTGTTATTTCTGATTTACTTATATTAAATCTTTTATTTAATTCTTGTAATTCTTCTCGAGTTAGATTAGATCTAATTTTATTAATGCTTAATCTAATTTCTTTTAAGAACTGATAATTTATTATTTTATTGATTTTTTTTATGCCTTCAGTAAAATTAGTATTATCTTTTTCTAGTTTTTCATATATATCACGTTCTAAATGAAATATTATATCTTGAACTTCACCTGTGCTAATTGATTTATTTTTAAGTTTTTTAATTAAATTAGGAACTACTTTTTTAACATAATTTGTAATATATATTCGTCTTACAACTTCATTTTTAATTTTTCTAGTAAAAAATCTTTTTGATTCTTTAATTCTTTTAGCATGCTCTTCTTTATGTTTCTTAATATATTCTGGAGTAAAATGTTCTCTTGCTTTGGCCATATTTAATATAGACATTATCTATTTAAATAATTATTTAATAAACATATTATTTTATATATCTGTTTAATATATTTTATTATTAATTTTGAGGGGGATATTATGGCAATTAATAAATCAAAAAAATCAAAAGTTAAAAAACCAGCTAAAAAGGCAAATGATATAAAAACACAAAAATCTAAAACAATAAAACCAAAAGCACCAATTAAGTCTAAAAAACCTATTGTAAATAAAATGAAAAAAGAAGCGAAGCCTAAAAAAATAGCTAATCAAAAAAAAGTTAAAATAGATAAAAAATATGTAGAAGAAAAATTAACTTTAGTTTTGCAAGAATATGATAAATCTAAAAAAGGAAAAATAATTTTAAATGATATTTTTATTAAAGATTTAAAAAAATATTTAGATAAATACTTTTCTAATTATACTTTAAAATTAATGGAAGACTATTGTTTATTTACTATTGAAGATTTTGAAATAGAAATAGAATTAGAAAACTAATTCTATTTTTTATTTTCTTTTTTTACAATTACATTTTACCATTAAAAATACTATTAAAGCACCAATTGCACTTAATGCGTTAGCTATTGCTAATGGCAAATTAGTCTTATAACCATCTATTATTAATAATAAAATTCCTAAAAATTGTAACCCTGCAAACATTTTACTAATATTATTATTTTTCTTTATTATTTTTATTATTTGAATAATCCAACTTATTATTATTAAACTTAAACCAATTATTGAAATATATGCTAACATATCAATCTCCTATGCTCAAAGCATAGATTATTTAAAACCTATAAGTATAAATATATTATGTATTTTACTAAAACTAAACCTTTAAAAGGAACAATAAAACATAGATATTCTGATTTTATAGTTAAAGAGATAGATTTAAATTCTAAAGTTTGTAGAACTGTTTCTGAAGATTTTAATGAAGAAATAATTATCCCTGAGAATCCTCAAAATAAAAGTTATCTTCATTGCACAATGCAAAAAATTAACGTAGATGTACAAAATGCAATTAAAAGTCTATCTTTGTTTCTACAATGTGGAAAATCACGAATAAGTTTTGCGGGATTAAAAGATAAAAGAGGCATAACTAGTCAAAGAATATCTATTTTTGAGCCAAATATTGAAAAATTAAAAACCTTTAAATATAAACAAATAAAATTATTTGATTTTTCTTGGGAAGATAATAAAATTGATTTAGGAAATTTAAATGGTAATGAATTTGTAATTATAGTTAGAGATATTGATTTATCTAAAGAAGAAATTATGAAGTTATTTGATGATTTTAAATTACAAGTTAAAAAAGGCATACCAAATTATTTTGGAGAACAAAGATTTGGAGGTATAAGACAGATAACTCATAAAGTGGGGAAATTATTATTTGAAGGTAAAACTAAAGATGCTCTATTATTATATTTGGGGCAAACAAATGATAAAGAAAGTGAAGAAATTAAAAGTGCAAGAGAATTAACAAAAGAAGGAAAATATGTTGAAGCTTTTAAAAAATTTAAAGGTAATGAATTTAGATATGAAAGAGCAATATTAAATTCTTTAATAAAAGAGCCAAATGATTTT
>CAZMGA010000013.1:0-17228 GCA_964565725.1 uncultured archaeon
AAAAATTTTACAATTACTTGGGATGCAGAAAAAGATAGAAAAACAAAAGCAATTATAAAATTAAATACCTCTATAGATGAAATTGATTTTGATGAAACTAAATTTACTTGTGTAAAAAATAAAGATACATCTATTATATCTATATTTCAAATGTTGCCAAATGGGGAATATATATATACAACTAATGAAACTCAAATGCATTTTAAGAAAGAGGGAACAGATATATTTATATGTGTAAAAAATAGGGAAGTTCCTGCGCCAGTAGTAACTCCTGAACCAAAGCCGTTAAAACCATCTGATGATGGTACTACTCCTACAAGTAATTTTAACTTTAAAAAGTTTTATAATGGATTATTGGAAAAATTATTAAAAAAAAAAGCCCTATAACTAAAACAAACACAATTACAACAGTAAATTCTACTGAAAATTATCTTTTTATTGGAGATTCAATTACTGTTGGTAATTGGTATAAATATTCATCTTTAAATGATGGTGCTAGATGTGCAATTAGTGGCGCAGAAGCAACAGATATTTTAAAATATTTAGAATCAGACTGTACAACAAGTAATTTAAAATATACTAGCAATTATAATTTCAAAAACTTTTCTAATTACGAAACAGCAGTAATTCATTTAGGAGTAAATGATTTGAGACATGTAAGCCCTAATGAATTGCAAAATAGAACACAAAACATCATTAATTTTTTAAACAATAAAGGAATCAAAAAAATTATATTATTAACAACTATACCTACAAAAACATTTGCAAATAGAAACATTAAAATTAAAACATATAATGACTGGATAAAAACATTAAATGGAAAAAATGGAATAACTGTTGTAGATGCAGCATCTAATTTTTATACTAATTCAAATGTAAATACTAATTATTATATTGATGATTTACACCCTAACGAATTAGGAAAAAAAGCGATGTCTGAGGCTTTAGATTTATATATTGCAAAATTGTTAGTATATGAAGGCCCCATAGATGAACCGTTTAATGCTTCTGATGAACCATTTACTTTATTTCTAATGGCTGGAACTAAAACCATTAATAGTTTTTTATCAACTTATTTATTATCTGTTGATGAGGTAATTAATTTAAAAAATACAATTGATGTGAATGAATTATATCTAAATCATAAATATTTAAGTAAATTAGATAAAAGAACAAGTTATGGTTTTGTAGTTTTACATGATGGTGGAGATATTCCTATATGTAAAGATAATAAAGATCAAGAAAATTGCGTAATAAAAAATATAATTTTAGGACAATGGAAAAATAGTGGTTTATCAAGTCATTACTATATTGGTTGTGATGGAAAAATATTTAAATTAATTTCTGAAAATTATATAGCAATGCATGCAGGTTGTAATAAAGATTATTGTGTAAAAGGAATGAATAATGTATCTATAGGAGTAGATTTAAGAAATTGTAGTAGATATACTGAAAATAAATCTTCTTATACGAATGCACAACATAACTCTTTAAATTTATTATTAAAAGATATGTACTCACGAGGAATAATAAAAGAAATTGTTGATGAAACTGTAATTGCCCATTTTGAAATTAATAAAAATAAAGGGGATCCAGAAGCTGGTTTTAATTGGTTAATCATAGATGGTCTTTTAGAGGATCATAGATTATTAAGAGAAAATAATAAAGATACCCCATTTCAAAAAGCTTTAAAAAAAGTTATAACAGATACCACATACGCCTAATTAAAGAAACATATGTGCTAAAAAAAACTTTAAATTGTTATCACAAATATTATATGTTAAATAGAATGGATATTTTGAACTCAATCTAATTTCTAAAGAATTATCTAAAGGACAATTTTTTAACATGTTAACTAAGTGTGAAGAAGAAAACTTTGCTTTAAAAATTTCTTTATTTTTAATATTTAATTTTGTATTATATTTTCCATACAAACCATCAGCCAATATATTTAAAGAATCAGATTCACAAGAAAATATAATAGATTCACTTACTACTTTTGAACAAGAAAAAATATCTTTTAATATTTCAGGATTTTCTTTAATTATTACTGGATAATCTTTAGAATTTAAATCCAAAATTTTATCATCAACTATTTTTTGAGAAAATGAAAAAGTTCTTGAATATTTGCCATTAATAATAACATCTAAACTTTTGTCTTTTATGTCTAAAAATAATTCTTCATCTGAATTTATTTTAGATAAAATTTTATTAAATTCAACAACATTGATTCCAAAAACAGTAGAGGGTAATTCGCCTTCAATTCCTTGTGCAGATAAAAAATATTCTAAATAAATAATTTGTGCATTGTCGAAAGCAGTAATTTTAATACCTTCGTCATTAAAATGCACATTGCATTCATCTACAAACAAAGAAATTTGCTCTAGAGATTTTTTAAAAGCATCGTTATTTTTGATTTTAAACATAGCTCTCACTCATAATCTCTAGGGGCTAAGAAAAATTCTATATTTGCATTACCAATAAGATATCTTACTTTCAAAGGGGCGTTAGTTTTAATATTTAATTCAACATCAGTATCTACAGCACCTTTTAAAATATTTTGCAAATATTCTATAGAAAACATAGCAGTAGCTTCATTTTTTATATCTTTATCAGAAATTTGTTCTGAATTTAATTCTGTTTTATTTTCTAAATCACCTTGTGGACCTTTTGCGTTTATTTTAAAACTATTTTTATCCACATTGAAAAGCAAATATGTTGAAAACAAACTTGCATCTTTTACACCATCTAATAAAGCATTAGATTTTATTTTTAATATGGCATCAAAAGCAATACTAGGATTAGGAATTTCATTACTAGATAAATCTAATAAATTTATTGAAAAACTTCTAACATTATCTCCAGATAAAATAACATTTAATCTTTTATCTTTTACTTTTAATGATAATTTATCATTATTTTTTGCTCTTTTTAAAATACTTAATAATGATGGCAAATTAATACCTAATTTTGTGCTTCCAGAAACATCGAATTTTTCAAAAACGTCTTTAGGCATATTAAAAGTAACCATTGCAATTTGTGCGGCATCAATTGCTTTTAAGGATACTCCATATTCATTAACTACAAATTCAGCATCTTTAATCAAATCTACCATTGCATCAATACTTTGTCTAAATAATTTAGCATCAGATAATACTAACTCCATAAATACACCTCTATATAACTAATATAATAAAAGAGGTAAAGGTTTAAAAAGACAACTTTACTCTATTTAAAAAGCTTTTTTATACCTCTTGCAGAAATCAAACCAGTACATGCGGCATTTACTATATCATTAGATAAACCAGCCCCATCACCAGCAAAAAATAAATTAGGATATTTTTCAGATTGCAAGTCTTTAGAACAATTAATTCGCATAGCGCTTAATTTAATTTCGGGAGCATATAATAAAGTATAATTTGAATTTATGCCAGGCATTACTTCATTTAAAGCATCTAAACCTTCAACAATATCTGTTACGATTCTATGTGGTAGTAATAAAGATATGTCTCCAGGAACTACATCTTTTAATGTAGGTTGTACTAAATTTTTTTCTAATTTAGACCAAGTTGTTCTTCTACCTGCTTTTAAATCTCCTAATCTTTGTAATATTGGTTTTCCAGAGCCTAAAAAATTAGCTAAATTTCCTATATATTTGGCATAAGAATTAGAATCTTCTATTGGCTCTGTTAATTTTATTTTAACTAAAAATGCAAAGTTTGTATTTTCTGATTTTAAATCTCTTAAACTATGTCCATTTACATTAATAAATTTATCATAACTTTCAGAAACAACAAACCCCTCTGGATTAGTACAAAAAGTTCTTACAAAATCATCATATGTTTTTGTGTAAATATGAAATTTAGGATCATATTGTATATCTGTAATATTTTGAGTTATTTCTTTTCTAGTTTCTACCCTTACACCTATATCTACAGGTAAATATATTGTTTCTAAACCAATATCTTTTGCAACCTTATTTAACCATTGAGAGCCAACTCGTCCTACCGCAAAAATAAAATAATCTGCAAAAAACTCGCCTTTATTTGTTTTTACTCCAATAACTTTTTTATTTTCTAAAATTAATTCTTCAACAGTAGTTTCTAAATATAATTTTAAACCTTTAGAAATTAAATTCTGCAACATATTATCTATTATCCCCGGCAAATAATCGGAACCAATATGTTTTTGTTTAACTTCTACAAATCTAATACTATTTTTTATAGCTGTTTCTTTTAATTCTTTCATTCTTTCTATTTTATTAGAATAATCTTCAAACATACCAAAATTAGTAAACGTTTGGTTTACTTCTTCAATTAATTTATACGCTTCGTCTAAAGGCAAAAAATCAATTAAGGATTTACTCATAAAAGGACTAAAATTTAATTTGCCATCTGAAAATAAACCAGCTCCGCCAACACCAAATAACAAATCTTTTTTCGCTCTTTCTTTAGGTGCTTTACCTTTTTCAATAGCAATAACTTCAAAATCTGAATTTAATAATTCCTTTGCTGCAAACAATCCGGCAGGTCCCAAACCTATAATAATTACTTTCTTTTTATCATCCATTATATCCCTTTTAATATAGCTACAACATGTTTATAAACCTAATTTTACCTTTTAATTTTAAAATTAATTTGAGACAAAATATTTGGTATAAATAATTTTATTTCTTTCATTTCTTCCGTTAATTTAAATTCGGAAACCTCTTTTCTAACATCCCTTAATTTAGGAACCCAATAAAAATAAGCTACGCTTCTAAAAATAAAACTTATCAAAAATGTAAACAATAATGGTCCTAAAATCCAAAATGAAAAATTAATATTAGATATTATTCCTCCCAATAAAGATCCAAAAAATAAACCTAAAACAGCAAATATATTTTTATAAGTTACAATGATTGCTAACTTATCTCTTGATACAGCCTCATACACAAAATTAGTAGAACTTAAAATTAAGCCAGCATATAATAAATCACCTAAAAAAGTAATTATTAAAATATAAATTAATAAAAATAAATTTCCAAATTGTTTAAAAAATATTGTTAAAAACCAAAAGAAAGGAATTAAAGGTAATAATCTAGAAACAAATTTTATTATTTCTATATTTCCATGTTTGTCTCCCAATCTACCCCAAAATGGCATAAAAATATAATAGCTACCTACACTCACAATTAGATAAAAAGTATACCACAAATAATTGAAATTTAAATCTTTTAATAAATAAACAGAATAAAATGGAGATGCAATATTTATTGCAAAAATTATAAACGCATAAAATAAAATAAATCTACCAAAGTTATATTTAGGACATTTTTTTATAAACATAAATAAACTAAAATAATTTTCTTTACTGGCGCTAAATCTTGGTTCATATTGTTTTCTAATTAATAATGCAGAAATAAATCTCGCAATAAATGAAAAACCAAATAAAAATATGTAAGCAATAAAAACATTTGTTTGTTTAAAAAAGTCTAAGAAAAATCCAGCTATTAACATAGTTAAAATTACTACTATGCCTATAATTCTATTTCTCCTTCCAAAAAAATCTCCTTTATTTACAAAGGGTAATAAATCATTCATCCATGAAGACCAAATTGGATTTATAGAATGTCCTGAAATTAATAAAAAAGTATATAATATTATTAAGTAAACTGGTCCCAAAGATAGATCTTTTTTTAAAAGCAAATATGCTAAAGCTAAACACATTATTGCTAGCCATAATATAGATTGAATCAATATTCCTAAAAAAACTATTTGTCGTCTATTTTTATTTACCAAAGCTTTAATAGCAAACAATTGAGAAAAATTACCTAATAATTCCGGCAAAGATTTTAATAATCCTATATGAACATTATTGGCGCCCAAATCTAAAGCAAAAGCCGTAATATAACTTAAACCAAAGCCTTCACTAACCCCGTAAAATGCTCCTTCTTTAACGCTTGTTTTTCTACCCTTTGCTCTTTTTACAGATTGTTTATTTTCTATTTTATCCACAATAGTTTTTAATGGCATAAAATCACACAAAAATTATATTTACAAAAAAACCTACAAAATATGTAATTATTATTACTAATATTGCAATACTTATATGTTCAAAAATTGCATGAATTACGTTTTCTTTATTATTTTTAGCTACAAAAAAACTAAAAATACTTAATAGTAATAAACCCAAAATTATATTTATTATAACTCCTATTTTTAAATTAAAAATTATTATAGGTCCTATAAATAAAATAGCTACAAAAAATTTTGCCAAAAAGGTATATAAAGTAGAAAACCAAATTTGTTTTTTATTTTTTTGTGAAAACTCTTGAGAAATATGAATACCTAAGGAGTCAGACATAGCATCAGCTATAGCTATAGTGATAATTCCCCCAATAACTGCTAATTTAGAATTAGTAGCAACATCTAAGCCTACAATTAAACCCAAAGTAGTTATTATTGCCGAAGTAATTCCAAAACCTAAACCTGTTTTTAAAGCATCATTCATTATATAAAAACAACTTAAAGCATATAAATCATAACTAATTCTGTTTAAGAAAAGACCTTATAAATGTTTTCTTGCCTATTATATATTATCTAATTATTATTTTTATATTAATTGAGGTGTTATAATGGTTGAAATTAAAGGAATTATAAAAAATTATAGATTAGGAGTAAATACTCAAAAAACAAATCAATACGTAATTATTATTGAAGGTTATGATAAAGCTAAATCTTCAGCTTTAATTGGGAAAAGTGCAATTTGGACTACTCCTTCAGGTAAAGAAATAGTAGGTAAAGTTACAGGCGTGCACGGAAATAAAGGTGCAATAAAAGTTAGATTTGATAAAGGTTTACCAGGCCAAGCAATAGGTACTGATATTTTAATTAAATAAAAGCTATTGCTTTTATTTCTTATTTTAGATTTTTATGTGTGGAATTTTAGGGGCTTTTAATTATAATGAAACCAATTTTAAAAAAATGTTAATTAAACAAAAACATAGAGGCCCAAATAATTCAAAATATATTAATTTTAATAATTTACTTTTAGGGCAAAATTTGTTGGCAATTGTTAATTATATAGAACAACCAATTGTCTATAAAAATTATGCTTTTGCAACAAATTGTGAAATTTATAATTGGAAAGAATTAAGTAAAAAGGAAAATATAATTGCAGAAAATGATTCTGAGTTTTTATTTAAATTTTTAATAAAACATAAATTAAATATAAAAAAAGCATTAAAAAAAATAAATGGAGATTATGCTTTTGCTTTTATAATTAAAGAAAACAATAGTTTTAAAGGATATTTGGCGCGAGATATTTTAGGAGTTAAACCTTTGTGGTATTATAATACAAAAAATAATTTTTTATTTGCTTCTGAAAGAAAAACATTACCTATAAATTTTAGAAAAAATGCAATAGATTTAAATCCTAGAATTTTATTAGAAATAAATTTTAACAATTTAAAAACAAAAGAAATATATAGAGGTTTTTACAAATATAAACAGAAAAATATAGAATATATTAATGCAAAAAATAAAACAGAAAAATTGTTGATTAACTCAATAAGATCTAGAATTGCAAATAAAAAAACAGCAATCTTATTAAGTGGGGGTGTAGATTCATCTTTAATTGCAAAAATTTCTGAAAAATATTTTGATCCTATTTTTTATAATATATCTATAAACAAAAATAATGAAGATTATATATACACTAAAAAATTAGAAACTGTTTTAAAAAATAAAATAAAATATATTCAAATAAATGAAAAAAAAATTATATCTGCAATACCCAAAATTATAAAAATTATAGAAACATCAGATCCCGTTAAAGTTGCAATCGCCATGCCTATGTATTTTATAGCAAAACAAGCCAAAAAAGACAACATAAAGGTAGTTTTAATAGGCACTGGTGCAGATTCTTTATTTTGTGGTTTTTTTAGATTTTTTAAAGAATATAACCCTACAAAAGATACAATTTCAAAATTAAGAAAAATTTATGATACTGATTGTTATAGAGATGATACTATATTTATGAATTTTGGAATAGAACCTAGATTTCCATATTTAGACAAAAATTTAATAAATTTTGTATTACAATATTCTGATAATTATAAAATAAAAGAAGATGTAAAAAAATATATTCTTAGAGATATTGCAAAAAAATACTTGCCAGAAGAAATTGCTTTTAGAAAGAAAAAGGCAATTCAATATGGATCTGGTTTTGATAAAATATTATCCAAATATATAAAAGAAAAAAAAGAAAAAACTAGAGGACATTTATTAAGAAAAAATAAATCTGAAAATGAAAAATTAGGTTGTTTGTTTTCAGGAGGAAAAGATTCAGTTTTAGCATTACAAATTATGTTAAATTCAAACTATAAGGTTCCATGTTTAATCACATTAATATCTAAAAATAAAGATTCATATATGTTTCATACACCAACTATAAATTTAGTGGATTTACAAGCAAAAGCATTAAATATAAACTTAATAAAACAAAACACATTGGGACATAAAGAATTAGAAATTAAAGATTTAGAAAAAGCGTTAAAAAAAGCAAGGAAAAAATATAAAATTAATGGAATTATTACTGGCGCAATTTTTTCTACATATCAAAGAGATAGAATTGAATTAATATGTGATAAATTAGGCTTAAAGGTTTTTTCGCCATTGTGGCACAAAGATCAATATTTAGAATTAACAGAAGTTTTGGCATTAGGAAATAAAGTAATAATAACAAAAATTGCGGGTTATGGATTAAACAAAAAATATTTAGGAAAAATAATTGATAAAGAGTTATTAGAAGAATTAAAAAATTTAAATAATAAAATTGGCTTTAATATAGCAGGCGAAGGGGGGGAATATGAAACTCTCGTAATAGATTCAAATATCTTTAAAAATAAATTAAATATTTTAAATACAGAAATTAAAGAAATTGATGAATATACTTTTGAATTAATAATAAATGATGCAAAATTAGAAATGAAGTGAAAAATATGACGGAAAGTAAATTTTACAAGGAAATTTATTTACCTAGAGAAGATACCTTCTTAATGGAAAAAGCATTAAAAAAACAATTATTAAAAAATAAAAGTGTTTTGGAAATAGGTTGTGGTTCGGGATATTTAAGTATTTATTGTGCAAAACAAAATGCAATTATGACTTCAATAGATATAAATGAAAACGCAATTTATTATGCCAAAAAAAAAGCAGAAAAAAACAATGTAAAAATAAAATTTATTGAAAGTAATTTATTTGAAAATGTTAAAAATAAATATGATATTATTTTTTTTAATCCTCCTTATTTAATTTCTGACGAAATAAAAGAATTAGCATTAGATGGAGGAAAAGAAGGTAGAGAAATAATTGATAAATTTTTAGATTGTTTTTCAAATTATTTAAAAGAAAAGGGTTTTGCTCTATTATTACATACTAATTATAATAATTTAAACAAAACTGAAAAAAAGTTAAAAAAAATAAAATTTAAATATGAAATAATTGAAAAACAACATTTATTTTTTGAAGAATTATATATTTTAAAAATTTATAAAATTTAAATTCTTCTACTAAATGTTTTCATAGGCCTTCTACTTCTACCAGGAAATATACTCGGTTTGTTTTTACCCATACCAGGTAATGTAACTCTTTCAGTAGGTTTTCTAAATAATGGTTCTCTAGGTCTTTCTACAGCTCTAGGTCTAAATCTTCCAGCTTTAATTTCCCTTAAAACACCTCTTCTACCTTCTAAAACAAATTTATCTATAGGAAAGCCTCTAAAATAAGATCTTCTGGCAAATAAATGTCTAGCAATAGTTTCTGATTTTAACCCCATTCCTTTTGCAATTCTTGCACTTAAAATATCTGCAAAAAATTCATCAGTTATTGTAGACATTATAATCCCACCTTTGCTCTAAATTCTTCTGCACTCTCTGGTAATATTACGTGGCTCATTTCATGCAATAAAGTCATAGCCCCTTCAGAAGTAATATTTCCATAACTATCAAATAAATGATCATGAGGTATTCTAATAGCACTTTTTAAGGTACCAGAATCCATTTTTTTTATGTTTTCCCCGTAAGTAATATATCCATTACCTGCATTTAAATATAACCCCGGATAAATATTTATTGGAACAGTATTTAAATTATTTAAAATTCTAGCATAAATTATTTTTAATTCCCCATATTTTGTTTCGTTATACATATTTAATACAACTTTTTTTGCGTGATTTAAAAATATAGCTAAATTTCTTTTTTCATTTTGAGTTAACATAAAAATCTAATAAATAATTCCCTTTTTATATATATAGTTTTCTATTATTTATATGAATTTAAATTTATTAATCCCGTTTAATCAAAAAAATATAGAATTTTTAAAAAAGAAAGAGATTAATTTAGAAAAACCTAATTTAGAGTTAACTACTTTAACAAGCAATATTTTACAAAAAATTTTTGAAAATAATTTTAATTTTCCAAATGTAGATGAAAAGTATTTAACAGAATACTATGCGTTTTATCCTATAGCAAGAATAATATTATCAAATGTAAATAAAGAAAAATTTTATAATGAATTTTCTGACTTTTATTTTAAAACTTTAAAAAAAGAATTGAAGGAACCAGACGACGCTTTAAAATTATTAAATATTAATTTTAAAAAAGAAAAAGATTATTATTTAATTAGCTTTGAATATTATTTAAGAGCTAAAACTTATTCAGAAAAAGATAAATTAGTAAATAAAAATTTAATGAATGGTTTTGTATTTTTAAATAAAGAACAAACAAATAATTTTGTAGCTAGATTTGTTGCAGCAAAAGTAATAGAAAATTTGCCTTTAAATGTAAATTTTTCAAAAGATATAAAAATTATAGCCAAAAACATAGAAAACAAATTTAAACCAAAAGTAAAATATGAAAATTATAATTTAGGTACAATAAAAACTGAAAATTTTCCACCTTGTATGCAAAACATATTAAATAGAATTTTAAAACAAGAAAATCCAAGCCATATAGAAAGGTATTATTTAGCAACTTATTTATATAATATAAAAATGGATTTTGAAGAAATTTTAAATATTTTTAAAAATACAAAAGATTATAATGAAAAAATTGCAAGTTATCAATTAGAAAAATTAAAAAAATATTCTTGCCCTAATTGTGAAACTATTAAAACTGTGGGATTATGTTATAAAGAAGAATTTTGTGAAAAAATAAATCATCCTGTAAAATATTATTTAAAAAAATCATTTATATCCAAAATGCAAAAAGATACAAATAACGAAAGGGATAATCAACAAATCCAATAAATAATTAAAATAAGGGGTTATTAAATATAATAAGTAAATTACAACAATTAAAAATAAAATTATTATAATATATTTTAACCATTGCTTATAATTAATAATTTCTTTTAATAAATTTTTTAATGTTTTAGATAAAGACTTTTCAAATATTACTTTAGGAATATTAAAAATGAAATACATTAAAAAAAACGAAACTATTACAACAATTAAATCATTAACAAAAACATTTAAATCTAATAATGACATTAAACTATAAGGAATAATTCCAAAAAGCAAAAACAATATAAAATATTTAAAACCAAAATAATAAAGTTTTTTATTTGAATGTTTTAAATTATAAAATTTATTTAAAATATGAACAAAATAAACAAAACCAAAATAAATTAAAGGCAACATTAAAATAGTAATAATTGTTAAATTATACTCTGAATAATATAAATCTGTTTTTATTAACAATATTGAAATTAATTGAGAATAAATAAAATATACCAAATATAATAAAAAGTAATTAAAAAAAGCAAAAGAAAAATTATTTTTCAAAGCCTTATAAAAATCTTTCAAATAAAACATAAAAAAAGAAAGAAAGGAAGTGTTTAAATTCATTCCTCTAAATCTTCTAATTGCAAATTTAATTTTTCTTTTAATTCTCTATATCTGTTTCTAATAGTAACTTCTGTTACTCCTGCAACATTTGCAACTTGTTTTTGAGTTCTTTTTTCATTTTTTAATAATGCGGCAATATATACCGCAGCGGCAGCAACTCCTGTTGGGCCTCTACCAGAAATTAACCCTTTATCAACAGCCTCATTTAATATTTTTCTAGCTTCTTCTTGTACTTCGCCCGTTAAATTTAATTCAGAAGCAAATCTAGAAATATAATAAACTGGATTTGTTAAAGGCACATTCATATTTAATTCTCTAACTAAATATCTATAATTTCTGCCTATATCTTTTTTTGTTAAACCTGAAGCTTCAGCCATTTCATTTAAAGTTCTAGGAATATTGGCATTTCTACATACAGCATATAATACGGCTGCAACAACTGCTTCAATTAATCTTCCTCTAATTAATTCTTTTTCTACTGTTTTTCTATATAATACAGCAGCTTGTTCTACTAAAGATTCGGGAATGTTTAAATATTGAGCCATTCTTCTTAATTCATTTAAAGCAATAGATAAATTTCTTTGTACAGAATTAGAAACTGCTGTTCTTTTATGCCATCTAATTAATCTATACATTTGTTCCCTTGTTTCAGCACTTAACTTATTACCTCTAGCATCTCTTCCACCTCTTTCTATCATAGTGGAAACTCCTTTATTTAGCTTAGAATTTTGCATTGGGCCACCAGTTCTAGCTTTATCATTAAATTCATCAGAATCAAAAGTCCTCCATTCTTTGGACATATCAACTACATCAGTTTCCATTACATAACCACAATTAGCACAAACCATTTCACCAGTTTCTCTATCTTTTATAAATTTTTTTTCACCACATTCTGGGCAAATATTTTCTACCATTTTTATTCCCCCTAAAAAAATATCAAAAAAAGTAAGATATATAAATCTTTCTTATAATTTCTGGTATTAAGATATATATATATGTTTCGGTTTTAAATTTTAAAAATTAAATGCCAAACCCAATCAAATAATGTAAAATATCTAAAAACAAGTGAATTATAATGCCTATTCCTATCCAACCTATTAATTTCAAATTTTTATTTTTAAATAACAAAAAAAGAGCTAAAAATATCCCTAAAATACAAAACCAAATACTATGTAAAGGATACATTCCAAAACTACAATTACTTCCTACATTATTACAAGCAGATTCAAAAAAAGAAATTTTGCCAACTAGTCTCAAATAAATATGATCTAAATCAATTAAATTTGCAATTAATAATCCAAATAACATTTTATTATTTTTGTAAAATTCAAAAATTATAAAAGGCAAAATATAATGTAATAAAAACATATTAAAATAAAATAAGAACTAATTAAAAATTGTTGTTTAAAAATTTAATTTAGATTTTAAAAATAAAAAAAGAAGAAGGAATTAACCTTCATATTTGTTTAACAAACACCTTCAGAAGTTGTACCCGTATAACCAAATCCAGCAGTTGGTGTTTCAGTACTTAAACTTAAATTACAAACTTCTGGGGCTTCTTTAAAAGATGCACAAATTGTTTTTAAATACGCATCGGCACTTCTAGAAGAATCCATTTCTACTCCATTAACTATTAAAGTAGGACTACCTTGAACCCCATATTTCAAATTCATTTCAGAATCTACATTAAATTGTGGGAAAGTACCATTTAACCAAGTAGTTTCGTCTTTTAATAATTCGGTTATTTTATATTCTTTGTCTATTAAAGTTTTACAATCTTCTAATTTTACAACATCTACATTTGTATTAACTATACATGAATTATTATCTCCATCTTTTAAGAAACATTCTAAATAGTTTATGAATTTGTTAGGTTCTTCTTTTTGAATACAATATTGAGTCAAGTTTTCATAAACTTCTTTTTCACCATGCATAATATAATCTACAAATTTAATTTTAAAATCTACAGATGAACCTAAAGATTTTACTGCTTCTAAAATACCTTTTTCTGCTTGAGTACCAAAAGGACAATAACTCATTACAAATAATTCTACTTCTGGTTTATCAGTTTTTATTGGCTCTTGTGTTTTAATTTCTTCGTTTAAATTTGCATTTTTTAATGCTTCAATTTGTTCTTTCAATGTTTTAATATCCATTACAGAAGTAATTAAATATTTTCCATCAATAGTCATAAAAGCGTTTCCAGTTTGACCATTACTTTCTAAATCAAATTTATATAGATTTGATTCTTCAGAAATACCTAATACTGTTATTGCTTGCCCCATATCACTAAAAATAGTAGTTAATTCATTACTAGCTTGTTTTTGAGAAATTTGGGTATTAAATAATCCAGTTCCAAAACCTATTGCAAATAAAATAGCAATAATTGATATTATTCCTAAAACAATAGTACTAATCATCCAAGGGTTTTTCACCATACAACAAACTTTACTTTTTTTAATAGTTGCGTCTTGTGATTTTTGGTTTTCTTCTTTTTTAATTAATTTTTTTGCCATTACACCACCTTAATAAAATATATATTATATATTACTTAATATTTTTAAAGCTTACTAAATAAAAAAATACACATTTTAAAAACACTTACACATAAATAAATACTATGGAAAAAATAGAATTTGATAGCATTTTGGTATCTTTTGCAGAATTATTTTTAAAATCAGATAATGTAAGGGAAAGATTTCAAAGAAATTTAGTAAAAAACATAAACTATGCTTTAAAACAAAATAATTTAAAAGTAAATTTATATAACAAACATGACAGAATATTTGTAAAAACTCAAAACGTGGATAAATCTTTTGAATGTATAAAAAAAATATTTGGTATTTCTTGGATAGCAAAAGCTATTTATATTAAAGAAAATAATTTACAAGAAATAATTAATTTTTGTAAAAAAAATTATGAATCATGGGTTTCAAAAAATCAAAAATTTGCAATAAAAGCAAGACATGATTCTACAATAAAAACAAGTAGCAATGATATAGCAATAGCGATAGGAAATGTAATAGATAGAAAAGTTGATTTAAACAATCCAGACATAACAATATATGTAGAAATTAGAGAATTTGGTACTTTTATTTATTTTAATACAACCCCTTGTTATGGTGGTTTACCTGTAGGAGTTTCAGGAAAAGTATTATCTTTAATGAGTGGGGGAATTGATTCTCCAGCATCTTCTTTTTTAATGTTAAAAAGAGGTTGTGATTTAGAATATATTCATTTTCATAGCTTTCCATTAGTATCAAAAGCAAGTATAAATAAAGTTAAAGAAATAATGGAAATTATGAAAAGTTTTCAAACAAAAACAAAGATATATTTTATACCTTTTCATAAAATACAAATGCAAATAAAAATGAAAATTGAACCAGAATATAGAATTGTTTTATATAGAAGATTTATGTTAAGAATTGCAGAAAAAATTGCTAAACAAAATGAATGCATGGCTTTAGCTACTGGTGAAGCATTAGCACAAGTAAGTTCTCAAACTTTAGATAATATGAAAGTTATTCAAAATGTAGTGGATCCTAATGTACCTATATTAAGACCTTTAATTGGATTAAATAAAGAAGAAATAATTTCAATAGCCAAAGATATTAACACATATGAGGTATCAATTCAACCACAAGAAGATTGTTGTACTCTTTTTACGCCAAAACATCCAACAACAAAAGCAAATTTAGAAAAAGTTTTAGAATTTGAGAAACTTTTAAATTGTGATGAATTAATTAAAGAAGCAATTGAAAATGTAGAAATTATTGAATTCAAATAATAAAAAATAAAAAAAAGAAATGAGTTTAAAACTCATTTTATTTATTCATCAGTTAATCCTTCATTGGTTACTTTGTATACAGCTTCCCCATCTGGTAAATAAGGACTATCTACTAATTTTGCAACACAAGTATTTCCTTTTCCTTTTCTTAAATAAACTCTTGTTTTACTTGCGTGCCCAACTACATTTCCACCTATTGGAGCAGTAGGGTCTCCAAATAAAACATCTGGTCTATCCATTACTTGGTTTGTAACTAAAACTGCTAAATTTTTACTTTCAGCTAATTTCATTAAAATATACATGTGTCTATTTAATCTTTGTTGCCTATCAGCTAATTGACCTCTACCAGTAAATTCAGCTCTAAAATGTGCAGTTAAAGAATCCACAATTAATAATTTAACATTAGGATCTTCTTCTATTTTTTCTTTTGCTTTATCTACTAACAGCATTTGATGATCTGCATTATAAGCTCTTCCAACAAAAATATTATCAAGGGTTTTTTTAGGATCTAAACCATATTTTTTTGCAATTTCTATAATTCTTTCAGGTCTAAATGAATTTTCAGAATCAATATAAATTACTTTTCCTTCTAATCCTCCTTGACTTTTAGGTAATTGTGTAGTAACACACAATTGAAAGCACCATTGGGTTTTTCCAGAACCAAATTTACCATAAATTTCAGTAATACTTTGTGATTCTATACCCCCACCTAATAATGCATCTACAGATTCACTACCTGTTTTTATTCTTACCATTTTTTCTCTCTTTTCTAAGGTTTCTTTACCAGATATAAAACCAATATTTAGAGAGTCTCTTGCCGCTTGAATTGCTTTTCTAGCGGTTCCTTCACCAAGGCCTGCTAACGAACTTAACTCACCAGGAGATGCTACAGCGATAGATTCTAAACTTGCAAATCCACCTGCTAATAGCTTTTCCTCGGCTGCAGGGCCTATTCCGGGTAAATCGGATATTTTCTCAATTTTTGCCATAACATTGCCTCCTATAACATGTTAAGTATATAAAATTCGTCTTCTGAATTAAAATTTTTTCTTAAATAACCAACAATTTTAATTCCTAAATTTTCAAATTTATAATTTTTTATTTTATTTTCTAAATCTATTTCATCGGTATTCATTAATTTTAATAAATTATTTTTATTTATAATCGCAGTAGTATTTCCTGTACCGTCTTCTATCTTTAAAATTCCTTTTACTTTAATATAATTTTCAGTATTTTCATTACAAACAGGACAAAAATAATTTCCATCATAATTAGTCATTTGTGAATTACATTTTTTACAAATATTGTTAACAAAAATATTAGTATTATTAATTTTTACATTTAGTTCTACAACTTTTTTATATGCCAAATCAGAAATGTTTTTTAATTGTGGAATAAATGTTTGAGGATTTTCGTCTAAAATAATAACGTTTGAATTATCATTAATATTAATCTCTATTCTCCCTCTATTATATTTTGAAGAACAATTTTCAATCTTTATTTTTACATTCTCATTTATATTTTTTATTGTTTCTGCAGAATTATTCCAAGC
>CAZMGA010000014.1:0-11785 GCA_964565725.1 uncultured archaeon
TGCTGATGAATCAGAAATTCTAAAGTGATCCCAATTCCTCTTAACTTTATACTTGGCTTTGGTTGGTGAATTAGTATTTATTTCTTCTTTAATCTATCTTTGTTAATTACTCTATAATGCATAAATGTGGATAATATGCACTACTATGGGTGCATAAATGTGGATAATATGCACTACTATTTATAAAACTATTGTTATTTAGTATATTATTGGATAAGTGATATTATGTCAGAGCAAGATATTAAGGATCAAAATCTACATTGGTTTAATGAAAATGCATATTCTTTCAAGATAAAAAGAAAAATGTACTCTATTTTAGAAACTGAATTAAAATATAAACATATTACTGGCATTACCGGTCCAAGAAGAGTTGGAAAAACAATATTAATGAAACAATTAATTGCTTATTTAATAAAGTCAAAAATACCAAAAGAAAATATACTATATTTTAGTTTTGATGAAATTAGTTCTGAAAACTCAATTAAATTATTAATGCGAGATTGGGAGAGAATTTTAAATACAAATTTCCAAAAAGATAAATATTTTGTTTTTATTGATGAAATACAAAATGTAAATCGATGGGCTGAACAATTAAAAACATATTATGACCTATATGAAAACAATATAAAATTCTTTATTTCTGGTTCTGCAAGTTTAAATATTAGGAAAGGACAAGAAAGTTTGGCTGGCAGATTAATTGAATTTTTTGTTGGGCCTTTAGATTATGAAGAATATTTATTATTTGCAGATAAACCAAAATTAAATCTACAAGAATATTATAATGATTATATTTACAAACAATTGCCCGCTTTAGCTACAAATTCAGAAGATAAAAGAAGATATACAGATAGTATTGTTAAAAAAATAATTTATGAAGATAGTGTCAAATATTATAATATAGATAATCCTAGTTTGTTAGATGCTTTATTTAAAATAATTGTTAGAAAACCAGGACAAATAATAAATTATGATGATTTGGCGAATGATTTAGGTGCTAGTAGAAATACATTGCCAAAATACTTTGAAGTTTTAGAAAAAAGTTATTTAATAAGAAAATTATACAATTATTCAAATAATGCAAGAAAAATAGAAAAGAAATCAAAAAAGTTTTATCCATATTTTACAACCTTGTTTAATTATATTTTACCACAAGAAATTGATATAGGTGAATTAACAGAAACAATAGTTGCACAAAAAATAGGTGCTGAATTTTTTCATAATGTTAAAAATAAAGAAATAGATTTTATTATTTTGAGAGATAATAATGTTAAGATAGGGGTAGAAGTAAAAGCAAGAAATGTAATTATGAAAAAAGACATAAAATATTTATTAGATAATAAATTAAAATTAACAAATAAAGTATTAGTAACTTTGCAAGATAGTAAACTAGATTTTGGAGATGAAGCAATAATTAAAATGTCTATTTTAGAATTATTAACAAAAGGATTATAAATTTTTTAAATTATATCCTACAAATCCCTCTATTATTTCTTTTTTCTTTCTTGAGAGTATCTTTAGATTAATCAAATTTCTCTTCTTTTCAAGGTTTTGTGGATTTATAAATGTATGCCACGCAAAATGCAAGTATTAGGTTTAAAATGTCAGGTTTATGAAGAAAATCATGGGCGCAATAGATATGGTGTTTTTGATTAATCAAATATTATTTCTTAATTAGTTTCTTTATTATTGTCTTTTAAACATATTTGTTTTATTTTATTATGAATAATTTAATATGTTTGCCAACAGGAAAGAATTTGCAGAATATTCTTGATGTGAAGAAAGATTTTTATTTTGAAAAATATTATTCACATTTTGATATTGATGGTTTGGAATTAACAATGGCCTTTAAAGAGCGAATTTATGATTTTAAATTAAATAAAGAAAATAAAAAATATTTGCAAGATTTAGAGTATTTATCAATTCATGGGCCGTTTACAATTATAAATGAAACAAAACAAGAAAAAATTAAAATTCTAGATACCTTATATAATTTATATGATAAAACTAATTCTAAATACATTTTATTTCATGTGCATGAATGCCCATATGATTTAATAGATAATTATTCTTGGAATGTTATTTTAGAAAATATGCCTAAAAAAGAAAAACTAGACAATAAGAAAATGACAAATATAATGATAAAAAGTAAATATGGATTTTGTTTAGATACTAGCCATGCATACACTCATAATAAAGACGAAATAAATAATTTATATACTTTAATGGAAAATAAACTAAAACAAATCCATTTGAGTGCTACTTTTAGAAAAAAAGAACATAGAAATTTATCTACTGCAACAAAATCTTTTAATGAATCCTTAAAACCAATATTAAAAACAAATGTGCCTTTGCAATTAGAAATAAATGAAATGTGGAAATCCAAAGATGTTTTTAAAGTTGTAAATAAAGAAATTAAATCTGCGAGAGAATTGTTTAATTAATCTTTCCAATATATACATTACATCTGTAATTGTATTTGATTATTCCATTTTTAGCATATTTATTAAATGCAATAGTTATTTTCTTTTCAAGATCTTTATAATCTTTGGTATTTGATAAAGGACAATAAGATAAAGATTTAATTCTACCTAAAACGCAATTTAAATCAAATTCTTGATGATGATTAAAAGAAATCTTTTCATAATTATTTGAAAAGAATTTATTTACTATATTATTATTTCTATTTTTTTCTTTTATTACGTATTTATTTAAAATCTGTTTTTGTTCTTTTAAATATTTAGTATTATTAATTTTACTATTCCAAATTAAAATTATTTTACTATTAGATTTTAAAATTCTTCTAAATTCAATTTTAGTTTTATTTAAATCAAACCAATGAAACGCTTGCGCAGAAATAATAATATCTAAAGAATTATTTTTTAAGTTAGTATTTTCAGCAGAACCATTAATAGATATAAATTTCTTGTTTTTATTTAATAATTTTTCAGCTTGTCTTCTCATATATCTATTTGGTTCTACAGCATAAACTTTTTTTATATAATCTAAAATTAATTCAGTAAATTTTCCTGTTCCTGAACCAATATCTGCAATTATTTTATTTTTTATTTTCATATTTTTTATTAAATAATTTATGCACTCTTGAGGATAAGTAGGTCTATATTTAGCATAATCTTTTGCTTTATGAAAAAAACGTTTAGTGTTATCCATAATATTATAATAAATTAATTTTATAAATAGTTTTAGGTTTAATTATATATGGGTAATTTTAAGGAATTTGCAAAAGAATTAGATCTTTTTAAAATAAATGATAATTTAATAATCATAGGTATATCAGAACATAGATTTTTTGATGGTTTTACAGTTAGAACAAATTCATCTGAAAAAGTGTATTATTTATATAGTAGAAAAGAACCAATTGCAATATTTCAATTAAAAAGTCAAGGGCTTGGAAAAGGAGTTGAAATTGGGTTTATTCAAGGTATGAAAGGAGTAAGACCCCCAGATTGTTGGATTGAAACTATGTTAACACCAATAGTATATTTAGGATTAAAATATTTTCCAGAATTAAAAAATAACGCTATATCTTTGGATATGACTACTTTTAATAAATACGCAAGTAAAAATTCTAAAGAAGATCTAAAAAATAATCCTTTATTAAAATCTGAAATGGGTATTTATGGTAAAGCAAGAGATTTGTTTTTCGATAAATCAGGGAAATTAAATTTTAATAAAGAAAGAGTTAAAGGTTTAGTAACAAGATTACAAAATGAAGCTAAATTAAAACTACATTTTCAAAAACAATTAAGGCGAAAACCAATTGCAAAATTAAGAGATTTATTTAAAGGGGTTAAAAGAAAAATATTTTATAAATAATTTATTTATATTCTTTAGAAATCTCTAAAGCCATTTGCCTTAATTCTCTTCTAAGTTCTGCTTGATCTTGTAAAGCATTTTTATTGTATTCAGAATTCATTCTTGTAAATTTAAACGCAAACATTCTTTTTAAATATTCTTTAATTGTTAATTTATCTTTAGGATTTGTTGGTTTTTCTAAAACAATTTTACCATTTCTTTTTCTTAATATAAATATATTTCCTCTATCATCTTTAACTACATTGCCATAACCAGAATAAAGAACATTATTAACATAAATTTCATTTTTTTTAGGACTATTAAAAGATGATTCGTGTACATTGTAAGTTATAGCTTCTTTACCAAATTGTTGTTTTAATTTAAATTTAATTCTATTCATACTATGTCCTGTAAAACTATAATCTATTATTATAAATTTAGCATTTTTTATTTGTTTAAGATGATCTGGTATTTTTATAATATGATTTTTTCTTGAAGAATATACGTGTGCAACTGCTTGTTGTCTGTATTTTTTGTAAATTGGCAAATATATTTCTGGAAAAGCATTTACTAATAAAGTGTTAAAAAAATAAGCTGAATTTCTCATACTTGTATCTGGTAAAATAATTATTGGTATTTCTCCATTTTTAATTATATTTTTTGCATCTTCTAATAGTTTTTTACCAGGTTCTATAATATGTTTTTTATCTATATTTCTTATAGTAAATGGTTTTCGTTCTATTGGTTTAACTAATTCTCTTTTAAGTGTTGGTCTTTTTATTCTTTCTAAAATTCTTTTTGGCATAATATAAATAAACACAATTAAATTTATATTGTATTATTAAAATTGGATATTTAAATATCCAATTCTTTTACTTCTTTTGCATGTTCGTTAATAAATTGTTTTCTAGGTTCTACTTTATCACCCATTAATATTGAAAACAATCTATCAGCTTCCATTGCATCAGTTATAGTTACTTTCTTTAAAACTCTTTGTTTAGGATCCATTGTAGTTTCCCATAATTGATCTGCATTCATTTCTCCTAATCCTTTGTATCTTTGAATGTGTATTTTATCAACATCTATATTATTTTCTTTTAACAATTTCATTATTTTATTTAAAGCTTCTTCGTTATAATAATACTCAGATCTTTTACTTAAAGGATTTACAAATTTATACAATGGAGGTTGTGCAATGTATATTTTTCCTTCTGTAATTAATTGTTTTATATGCCTATAAAACAAAGTTAGTAATAAAGTTTGAATGTGTGAACCATCTACATCCGCATCTGTCATAATAATTATTTTGTGATATCTTAATTTTTCAATATTAAAAGCATCTCCAAAATTAGTTCCAATTGCAGTAATTAAATTTTTTATAGTTTCACTAGTTAACATTCTATCTAAACCAGCTTTTTCAACATTTAATATTTTACCTCTTAATGGTAATATTGCTTGTGTCTCTCTATTTCTTCCTTGTTTTGCACTTCCACCAGCAGAATCACCTTCAACTACAAATAATTCACATTCTTCAGGATTATTTGAAGAACAATCAGCTAATTTACCAGGTAATGTAGTAGATTCTAAAGCACCTTTTCTTCTTATTAATTCACGCGCTTTTCTTGCAGCTTCTCTTGCTTTTGCAGCTTGCATTATTTTTTCAGTAATGTGTTTTGCATAAGCTTTATTTTCTTCTAAATATTTACCTAATTCATTGTAAACCATATCTGAAGTAATAGATATTATATCTGAATTTCCTAATTTAGTTTTTGTTTGACCTTCAAATTCTGGGTTAGGTACTTTTAAAGATAATATAGTAACTAAACCTTCTCTTATATCTTCACTTTTATATTCTTCTTTTATTTTATTTTTTGAAAAGTAATCATCAAAAGCTCTAATAACTCCTCTTTTAAATCCTGCTTCGTGAGTTCCACCATCTATAGTATGAATATTATTTACAAAAGAGATCATTCTTTCTGAATAACCACTAGTCCAACAACAAGCTAAATTAATTGTCAAATCTAAATCTTTATATTTTAGTTGTTTTTGAAAATATAATTTATCTCCTAATATTGTGTCTCCTTCTGTAATATATCCTAAAAAATCTTTTAAACCATTTTCATAAAAAAATTCTTCTTGTTTATTATTTACATTATCTATTAATACTACTTTTACACCTGAATTTAAAAAAGCTTGTTCTCTTAATCTTTCTTCTATTGTTTTTATATCAAATTCAGTAGTTTCAAATATTTGGTGGTCTGGTTTAAATAAAATTTCAGTACCGTGTTTTTCAGTTTCACCTATAATTTTTATTTCTTCTAATGGTAATCCTCTTGAAAATTGTTGAAAGTGAATTTTTCCATTTTTATAAATTTTTACTTCCATATATTCAGATAATGCATTTACTACTGATGCACCAACACCATGTAAACCACCTGAAAATTTATATGAATTTTTATCAAATTTTCCTCCGGCATGTAATTCACATAAAACTGTTTCTAATGCACTTTTTTTTGTTTCGGGATGAATATCTACTGGTATTCCTCTACCATTATCTACAATTCTTATTACGTTTTTATCTTCTAAAGTGATATTTATTTCATCACAATATCCTGCTAAAGCTTCATCAAAAGCGTTATCTACAATTTCATAAACTAAATGATTTAATCCAGTTACACTTGTAGAACCAATATACATTCCTGGTCTTACTCTTACAGCTTCTAATCCTTTTAAAACTTTAATATTACTAGCATTATATTCTTCATTCATTGTCATCACCTTTTTCTTCTACTGATTCATCTTCCGAAATTAAATCAATTTCGTAAACTTTATCTTTAGGATCTAATTTTATTAATCTAACTCCTTTTGTATTTCTACTTAATTCTGGTAATTGATCTAATTTAGTTCTTATTGCAATTCCTAATTTTGTAACTAATAAAACTTCAGTTGCATTTTCAATTACTAAAGCTTTAACAATTTTTCCTGCATTTTTTATATTCATTGCAATTGTTCCTTTTGCTCCTCTTTTTGTTTCTCTAAATTCTTCTACAGCAGTTATTTTACCATACCCTAATTCAGAAACAAATAAAATTTTATCGTTATCGGAAACAACATTGACTGATACAATTTTTGAATTATTTAAATTCATTGCTTTTACACCCATTGCTTGTCGTCCCATATTTCTAACTTGTGCTGGATCAAATACTACTGCTTTTCCAGCTTCACTAACAATGAATATCTTTTTATTATTTTCAACTAATCTAACACTTATTATAGCATCATTATCTAAAATGTTTACTACTTTTAAACCATTAGATCTAATTTTTTTAATTAATTCAAAAGCCATTTTTTTAATTTTACCTTTTTCAGAAACAATAATTACTTGATATTTATCAGCATTATTTACTATATCTACAGTAATTGGAATAATATTTGTTATTGTTTCGTTTTCTTCTAATTTTAAGATATTTACTAAGTGTCTACCTTTAGATGTTCTAGATGCTTCCGGAATATTAAAACAATCCATAGTATATAGTCTACCTTTGTTAGTAAACAAATATATTATATCGTGAGTATTAGCTAAAACAAAATCTTTTATAGTATCTTCTTCTGTTTTAGTTGTTTTAATTCCTTTTCCTGCTCTATTTTGTAAATGATATTCTTCAATACTCATTCTTTTTATGTATCCTTCATTAGTTAATAAAATTGCTTCTTTTTTATTTTCTACAAAGTCTCTAAAATTTGTATTTTTTGTAGTTTTTTCATTAGTTAATTGTGTTTTTCTAAAGTCTCCATATCTTCTTTTTATATCTGCAATTTCTGCTTTTATAAATTCTTTTAATTTTTCTTCTGATTCTAAAATTGTTTTGTATTCTTCAATTAATTTTTTAGTTTCTTCAAATTCTTTTTTCAAATTATCTATTTCCAAACCAGTTAATTTTTGTAATTTCATATCTAAAATTGCTTGTGCTTGTATTTCATCTAAATTAAATCTTTTTATTAAACCTAATTTAGCTTCACTTGGATCTTTAGATTTTTTTATAATTTCAATTGCTTCATCAATATTACTAATAGCAATCATTAACCCTTCTAAAATATGTAATTTTCTTTGTAATTTTTCTATATCAAAAGTTAATCTTCTTTTTGTAACTGTCATTCTATGTTCTAAATAAGATGATAAAACTTGTTTTAAATCCATTAATTTTGGTTGACCATTATCTAAAACCAACATATTTACTGGAAATGTAGTTTCTAATTCTGTGTGTTTAAATAAATTATTTATTATTATTTCTGGTTCTGCATTTGAATTTATTTCTACAACTAAACGCATACCATCTTTATCACTTTCATCTCTTAAATCTGCAATTCCTTTTATTATTCCATCATTTACTAATTTTGCAATGTGTTCAATTATTAATGCTTTATTTACTTTGTAAGGTATTTCTGTAAAAACTATTTTTTTATGTCCTTTTTTTGTATCTTCTATTTTATAATTAGATCTTACATTTACTACTCCTCTACCAGTTTCATAAATTGATAACATATCATATTGATTTAAAATTGTAGCTCCTGTTGGAAAATCTGGAGCTTTAATATACTGTACTAAATTTTTAACTTCACAATTTGGATTGTCTATTAAATAAGTTAAAGCATCACAACTTTCTGATAAATTATGTGTAGGTATATTTGTAGCCATTCCTACTGCTATACCTGATGCTCCATTTATTAATAAATTAGGAATTTTTGATGGTAAAACAATAGGTTCTGTTAAACTATTATCATAATTAGGTGCAAAATCTACTGTATTTTTATCAATATCAACTAACATTTCTTCTGAAATTTTACTTAATCTTGCTTCTGTGTATCTTGCAGCTGCTGGTGAATCACCATCTACAGATCCAAAATTACCTTGTCCTTCTACTAAAGTATATCTTAAAGAAAAGTCTTGAGCCATTCTAACTAATGCATCATATACTGCTAAATCTCCGTGGGGATGATACTTACCCATTGCTTCACCAACTATTCTTGCACTCTTTTTATATGGTTTATTAGCCCAAAGAGATAATTCCATCATAGAATATAGTATTCTTCTTTGTACTGGTTTTAAACCATCTCTAACATCTGGTATAGCTCTTCCAGTTATTACAGACATGGCGTATGAAAGATAAGATTTTTTCATTTCGCTAGATATATTTACATCAATTATATTTACATTTTCTGTTTCCACATTGTCACCCTCAAAATTAAAATAAGTTATTATAGCTATAAAGCTCTGCTTATATATTATTATAATATAATTATATATATAAATATATGGATTTTAAAATTAAATTTATATAAATAAATATATAAATACATTCTTTTTTTATACTATAAATACAGTTTTTTTTATATTTTGGTAGTGATGTTTTGGTAAAAAATTATGAAGGTTTAAAAGAAGATGAAGTTTTAAACTTAAGATCTAAATATGGTTATAATGAAATAATTTTTAAAAATGATCATCATATACTAAAATTAATACTATCACAATTTACTTCTTTTTTAGTAATTATTTTATTAATTGCGGGAATTTTATCTATAATTTTAGGAGATATTTTGGATGGTATTGCTATTTTTGCAATTATTATTTTAAATGCAATAATTGGTTTTTTTCAGGAATTTAAAGCTGAAAATGCTGTAAAAGCTTTAAAAAAAATGTTATTACCAAAAACAATAGTAATAAGAGAAGGAATAGAAAAAGAAATATTTTCTAAAGAATTAGTTCCTGGAGATGTAATTTTACTTGTAGAGGGAGATAAGGTTCCAGCAGATTCTATGATTTTGGAAGCTTTTGCATTAAAGATTGATGAATCTATATTAACGGGTGAAAGTAAAACAGTATCTAAATTAGAAGGAGAAATATATTCTGGTACATTAATAAGTACTGGAAAAGTATATGCAAAAGTAATTAAAATAGGCAATAAAACTAAATTTGGAGAAATAGTAAATTTATTATCTAAAGAAAGTAAAACTGAAACATTATTAACAAAAGAAGTAAATAAATTAGCAAAAAATTTAGGTATTATTATTATAATATTAATTTCTATATTAATAATTATAGAATTATTTGGAAATTTAGATTTTTATAATACAATTATGACTGCTATTGCTTTAGGTGTTTCAGCAATACCTGAAGGTTTACCAATAATAGTTACTTTAACTTTAGCTTTAGGTACACAAACATTAGCTAAAAAGAAAGCTATAGTTAGAAAAATGTCTGCAATAGAAACTTTAGGAGCAACAACAGTAATTTGTTCTGATAAAACAGGAACTTTAACATTAAATGAAATGACTGTTAAAAAAGTAAGAACTTTAAATTCAGAATTTGATATTCCAGGTTTTGGTTATACTTGGGATGAAAAGTTAAATATTTTAAATGATGAAACAAAACCTTTGTTAGAAGTTTGTGAAAATTGTAATGATTCTAAATTAGGTAAAAATATAATTGGAGATCCTACTGAAATTGCATTAAAAGTTTTAACTAGAAAAACAGATTATGTTAAAGAATTACAACAAATAAATGAATTGCCTTTTTCATCAGAAAGAAAGATAATGTCTACATTAAATCAAATTGATAATAAAACTTTTTTATATTCTAAAGGTGCTTTTGAAGAAATAATTAAAAAATGTAGTTTTATTTTGGATGATGGCAAAATTAGAGCTATTAAAAAAACAGATATTGAAGAATTTAAAAAAATTCATGATAGATTTTCAAATGAGGCATTAAGAGTTTTAGCTTTTGCATATCAAAAAGATTTAAAAGAAATTAAAGAAGATAATTTAATTTTTATAGGTTTAGTTGGTATGTTAGATCCTCCAAGACCAGATGTTTTTGAATCATTAAATTTAGCTAAAGGTGCTGGTATAAAAGTAAAAATTATTACTGGTGATAATGCGTTAACAGCAAAAGCTATTGCTAAAAAAATTGGTTTTAAAAATTTAAATATTGTTTTAGGTTCAGATATTGATAAAATGAATGATGATCAATTAAAAAAAATAATATTAACAACAGATATTTATGCTAGAACTAATCCAGAGCATAAATATAGATTAGTGTCTATTTTACAAAGTTTGGGCGAAGTTGTCGCTGTTACTGGTGATGGTGTAAATGATGCGCCTGCAATAAAAAAAGGAGATGTAGGTATAGCAATGGGTATAAAAGGCACAGAAGCTACTAGAGAGGTAGCAGATATTGTTTTAAAAGATGATAATTTTGGAACTATCGTATCTGCAATAAAAGAAGGAAGAAGAATTTATCATAATATATTATTATTTGTTAAGTATATGTTATCCGCAAATTTTGGAATTTTAGTATTTGTAGGATTATTATCTTTATTAAGATTACCTTTGCCTTTTTTAGCATTACAAATTTTATGGATTAATATTGTTACTGATAGTTTACCTGCATTAGCTTTAGGACAGCAAAAAGCTCAAGAAAATATTATGCAAAATAAACCTAGAAATAGAAAAGTAAATATGTTAAAGCAATTTAAAAGTTTTATAATTATTGCATTAATTCTATATATTATTGTTTGTTTTGTAGTTTTTATGTATGGTTATAAAATAGATTTAGCAAATGGTGTAAATTTATTTGATTTGGATATACCTAGTAAAGCTAGAACTTTAGTTTTTTGTGAAATTGTAATTTTAGAACTATTTTTAACATTTGTATGTGTTTATGGTCATAGCCAAAAATTTTTTGCGAATATAAAAGAAATTATTACTAATAAATTATTAATTTTATCTATTTTATTTTCTTTTTTATTACAATTGTTGGTAGTATATATTCCATTTTTACAAATGATATTTAAAACTACACCTTTGAATTTAATAGATTGGTTATTGATATTTGGTACCTCTTGTGTTGTATTCTTAATCCCTTTTTTTGAAACTATATTTAATAAAATTGAAATGTGTTTTTTAAAAAAGTTTA
>CAZMGA010000014.1:11885-15533 GCA_964565725.1 uncultured archaeon
CCTTTTTTTGAAACTATATTTAATAAAATTGAAATGTGTTTTTTAAAAAAGTTTAATTTTAATTTAAAGAAATATTAATTTCTTTTGGAGTTATAAAATATAAAATTATAGCTATAATTAAACCTATTATGCCTATAATTCCAAATGCATATAAATCTCCAAACATGTCTGCAAATAATCCTGCTAAAATTGGGCCTATAACATATCCAAAATTAGTTGCAAAATCTGCTTGACTTTCAATTTCTAATTCAAAGTCTTTTGTTTCTGAAACGTAATCTGCATAAGTAGCTCTGTTTGCAGGATCACATAATGCTAAAAAAAATCCACAAAACAAAGCACAAATTATTAAAATTATGGGATTAGACACAAATAAAAAAGGAATTAAAAATAGACTACTAAAAAATAAGCTATAAATTGCTGTTTTCTTTTTTCCAAATTTAGATGTAAAAAAACCTACAAACCAACCAACGAATATAAATGGTAATAAATATCCTACTAAAAATAAACTAGATAATATACCATAATTTAACCAACCTTCTACAATTAATGGTCCAATCTCAGTAAATACAGAATCAATAATATTTACTGCAATTGTAATTAATAAAACAGGAAATATAAACCTACTTATTTTTTTCCAAATATAAAATTCAGAATATTTTTTTAATTTGGTTTTTTTAATTCTTTCATAAATATTAATTATTGTTTTACTTTCTACAGATTGTTTTTTTTCTTTTTTTAATAAAAATAATAATAATACAAAAAATATTCCTGCTAAAAATAAGAAGATCCATGATGCCAAAAATGGTTTGAAATCCAAAACTTCACTTATTAATAAACCAGCTAATATAGGACTTAATAAATAACCTAATGAAGCAAATACACTTAAAACTCCAAAACTAGATGCGTGTTCTTCTTCTTTAATGTATTCTCCTACAAATTCATATCTACCAATATTAAATAAATCATAATATAATCCCCAAATAGCCATAGATAAAATATACATCCATACAACTGTAGAATTCCATAAGATTAAAGGATAAATCAAACAAATTGAAAATAATACAATATAAGTTCTCCTTAAATTTGCTGTTTTAAATACTTTACATAATATTAAATCAAAAAAAAGTCCTGCTATTGATGATGTACCTATAATTATTCCCATCATAGTTTTGGAAATTCCTTCCCCAGTTATTATTAAAGGCACAACATATTGTAAAATACCATCAAATATAGTCCAAAATAAAATTAGAAAGCTCATTGCATAAAGGGTTTTATTTTTAAAAACATTATTTTTTAGATTATATTTTAAATTGTTAATAATAGGCATAATAAATAAAAATTACATAACCTTTATATATAATATAACTAATAAACAACTATAATCCTATTTTTAGATTGTTTTTTGTATTTTTTTTAATCAAAAGTATTTAAAAAGATGAATGTTTTTATATATATACTTATATTAATATGAATTAGAAGACTAATTTTAGGTGGTGATTACATGCAGTGCGATATTTGTGGAAAGGAAACAAGGGTATTTTTGACCGAAGTAGAAGGGGCAAAATTATACGTTTGTAGTGTTTGTAATCCAAGTGGTACTGGAAGAATTTCTAGACCTAAATTTAATAATGAAAGAAATTTTAAAAAATTTGTGCCAAGAGTGCCTACTATGAAAGAGGATCCTTTTGACTTAACTAATTATGATTTAGTAGATAATTATTTAGAAAAATTAAAAGAAATTAGAGAATCAAAGAAAATGACTATTGAAGAATTTGCTAAATTTTTGTTTGTGCCTGATTCTTATTTACAAAAAGTAGAACAAGGTAAATTAAAACCTTCTTCATCTCTTTTATTAAAAATATATGAAAAATGTAGCATTTTATTAATTAACAAAATGCCTGAAATTAATAAACCAAAATTATTTAGAAAACATAAACCTTTTGAAAACAGACCAAGATTTGAAAACAAAAGGAAATTTGATAAAGAAGAAAACAAAGATGAACCTAAATATTTAGGTCCAAAAACTATATATCAAGCAGAATCAAATGAAGATATGTCTAAAACTGTAGATCACAATAATAAGAAAAAAATTATATTATAATTGGGATAAATTATGGTTTGGTATTTTTGGCTAATATTATTTTTAGTCTGTATTTCTTTTGTATACTTATTAAAAAAAGTATTTGGCGCTAAAACCTATTTAGGCATTATTGCTTTAATAAGAAGTGAGAAAGCATCAAAAATATTAGACAAATTTAAACACTCTAAATTTTGGAAATGGATTGCTAAATTAGGAATATTTTTAGGATTTGGTTTTCTAGGAATATTATATTGGTATTGGGAAGATTTAAAATATAAAGGTAATAAAAAATATATTTTATTTGAAATGTTTTTTTATTCTATTTTAGTTTTAATTACAGGATTATTAATTTCTAATTTAAATTTGGCTTCCGGTTCAAAAATAATTTATTTTATTACTTTAATTATTTTCTTTTGTTTTGGTTTTGCTGGTTATGTTTTATTTTTATTTGCTGATCAAACATATTTAATATTAAGAGCTTTAATTTTAGGACGAGAAACTTGTCCTGGAATTTCACCTGTAATACCTGGTGTAAAAATACCCGGTGTTAATTTTCAAATTCCTTTTTTTGAAGGTTGGATTGCTTTAATAATTATTATGTTTATTCATGAATTAGCGCATGGTGTTTTGGCAAGAAAAATAAGTGTAAAAGTAAAATCTTTTGGTTTAATGTTATTAGGTATATTTCCAATTGGTGCTTTTACAGAGCCTGATGAAGACGAATTAGAAAATGCTAAACCTAAAGATCAAATGTTAGTTTATTCTTCAGGACCTACAATAAATATTTTATTTGCGGGTATTATTTTTGCATTGGTTTTATTTTTATTTACTCCTTTGACTTCAAGTTATTTAAATTTAGAAAAACAAAACTCTATAGAAGGATTATATATTTCTGATTTGGGTAATTATACAGGTATTTGTGGTTTTGGAGTAGATTCTAAAAACTCTAATGTTTTTGATTCTTTATATTCACAATTAAATATAAACAAAAAAGATTTTTTTGAAAATTATATTGTAAAAATTGATTCTGTAAATAATTCTAAAATTAAAAGTAGTTTAGAATTTAAAACCTTTTTAAATAAAAATTCAGATACAAATGTTTTTAATTTTAAGTTATTAATTTATGATTTAAATAAAAATTCTTTTAGTTATGATTTAGATTTAGAAAAAAATTCAGATGGTTCTTTTGGAATTACTACTTATGATAAATATTTGGATGATTATGCTTATCCTTGGAAATATAGTTTATTAATGTTTATTTTAATTACTTTGCAATGGGTATATTTATTGAGTTTTATGATAGGTATATTTAACTTTTTGCCTATAAAACCTTTAGATGGTGGAACTATGTTGCCTATAATAATATTTGAAATTTTGCCAAAGAATATGCAAGTTAGAAAGAAAAACGCAATAATAAAAAAAATAACATGGACAATAGGAATATTGTTTTTAATATTAATTATAATTAATATCTTACCTTATTTTAAATAATTTAAATTAATTTTACGACCGAGGCGCGATTCGAACGCGCGATCTTCAACTTAGGAGGTTGATGCCTTATCCAACTC
>CAZMGA010000015.1:0-1613 GCA_964565725.1 uncultured archaeon
ACTGGATTAGTAACTGAAGGAGAACCAGTTTGTACTAAAGTTGAAAAACAAGTAACTGTTCCTGCAACTGAAAAATCATATGGTAACTTAAACGTTATTAGTGATTTAGAAGCTATTGCTGGTGAAAGTTATATTGTTGTTGGTGGATACTTCGTAAACGATTTGTTTAAGAAATTAGCTGCTGATAAAGATGCAACTGCTGAAGTTTTCTCAACTCCATTAGCTGTTGAAGGAGATAAAGTTAAAGAAATGATTAATGGTAACTTATATGTTGCTGGTTATACTGCAGAAGACACAACTGAAGCTGTTAACGAATTAATCAACGATTTAACTATGAATTAAGGGTAAAACCCTTTTTTCTTTTTTTTTCTTTTTATATACATAATAATTAGAATTAAATTTTTTTAGTTAAACTTTTTTTTAAAATTAGATTTATATTTTATATATTTTATTTGTAATAGTATCAGTTATTTTATTTAATTGTTCTAATACTAAATCAGCTTGTTTTTCAGATATATTACAACTTTCTGCTAAATCTTTTTTGTTTGCAGATATTATATTAAATAATGTTTTTTCAACAGATATAATTTTTTCAATATTAGATTTACTTAATTTAGGTATTCTAGATAATAAACGATAACCTTTTACATCACATAAATTATCTAATTTATCAATATTTATACCTAAAGCTTTTGCAACTCCATATTTATCATAAAGTTCTCCATCTAATAATTTAGATATAATTGTTTCTACATCTTTATTTTTAGTATAATCCAATATTAACAATGTTAATTCATTTCTAATACCTTGAGTATATTCATATAAAGAATATTTTATATGCCCACTTTCTTCACCTAATTCAATAATAATATTTTCTAAACCTATTTTAGATCTTTCTAAATAAATTATTTTTTGAATTACTTTTATTGCATCTTCATAAGTAGAATTATTATTTAATTCATAATATGTTAATTCATTTAATAAAGAATTAATTTGACTTCTATAATTTGCAATAGTTCTTAGAAAATGATCTGCTTTAGTAGTTAAATAGGGTAAATCTTGTAATACATAATGTTCTTTATTGTAATATAAAGAAATCATTTTTCTTCTTTTAGATATTGCTATAACTGGCAAACCAGTTTGAATTGCAGTTTGTTCTCCAGATCTATGTCTTGTACCAGTTTCTTTTGTTTCTATATTTCTATCTGGGGTTAAATGTACATTTGCATAATAAATTTTATTTAAATCATTAGATAATACAATTGCACCATCCATTTTTGCAATTTCAAATAAAGTGGTAGGATTCATTTCACAATCTAATTTTATTCCACCACGAATAATACTTTCTAAAACCATATTATCTCCTAAAACAATTAATGCTCCTAAATCAGCTCTTAATATTTCATCTAAACTAATTCTAATTTTTGTTCCTGGACTAATTAATTTAATAATATCCATGATTGGCATGTCTTTACTAATAGACATATTTTTATCACTATTTAAATCTGGATAAATATCTTCAATCATATCTTCATAGTTGTCCATAGAAATCACTTTTAGAATATATATTATAAAAAAGTATTTATATCTAATGTTATTAATTTTTAAAACTA
>CAZMGA010000015.1:1713-6428 GCA_964565725.1 uncultured archaeon
TAAAATAGTTTTTTATATGTTTGGTATCTAATTTTATTTGTAAGTTGTAAGTGGTTGACTATCGGTTTCTTCGCAAGAAGTTTAAACTGGGGAAGGTCTGCCCATTTCTATAAAGTAAAAAGTCTTGAAAAGGACTTGATTTACATACAGAAAAGAACTCCTATTAATTTACTATGATATAAACTTGAGATGTTAATAGGGAAGCTGAAATAAGTAAATCGCTTTGAAATGCAAGCACAGAATGTGCGCT
Source organism: uncultured archaeon (assembly GCA_964565725.1). GTDB lineage: Archaea > Iainarchaeota > Iainarchaeia > Iainarchaeales > 0-14-0-20-30-16 > 0-14-0-20-30-16. The sequence continues at coordinate 1,964 of CAZMGA010000015.1, forward strand.
TAGATTAATGTCAACTAAAACAGAAGGTAGCCTATGGCTTACAACTTATATTTTTTTAAAAAATTAATTTAGTCCCATTGTGTAGTGGTCTATCATTAGAGGTTCTGGTCCTCTAGACCAGGGTTCGAATCCCTGTGGGACTATCCCTTTCTTTTTAAAAAAATATTATTAATTAAGAACTTATTTATTTTTTTAAATTTATATTTTATTTTACAGGTAAAGGATATAAATCAGATAATTTAACTTTATATTTTGAATTTATTATTATAAATGGATTTCCAAATTGGCTCATAATATGTCTACAAACTCCACAGGGTTGAAATATAACTAAATTTTTATTTTTTGGATTATGTATTGCAACTATTGTTTTGATAGTTCTTTCTCCATTAGTAACCATATTACCCATAGCATTTTGTTCTGCATCAATTGATGTAGGTGTAGAAGTTAAACTATGTATATTTACACCTAAATAAACATTATTTTTATTTGTTTCTAATGCACAGCCTACGCTAGTTTGAAATATTTCATTTCTTGTATATCTTTTTTTTATTAAGTTTTTTGCAATTTCAATTAGTTTTAAATCTTTTTCATTCAATTTATATTTTTTCATAATTATAAAAAGAAATAACATTTATATTTTTATTTATTTTTTAACATATTTTGACTTTAAAGATGTTGACTTATAATTAATAATACTATTAGAATTTGGTTTAATATATTTATTATAATAAGATGTAGAATATTTTGGTACTACTGATTTTAAATTTAATGGAAATCTAGTATCTCTTTTACTTGTTTTTGTAATTATTATGCCTCTTGTAGAATCAATATCAACACTTAAATGTGGATTAAATCTTTCAATTATGTTTTTAATATTTTTTTTATTTGTATTTGTCATAATAACAAATTTTCCATTTACTTGTAAAGCATCACAACAATTTTGTATAGCTTTTAGTTTATCCCCTATATAATCCAAAGACCACATTGAAACTATTAAATCAAAATTATTTTTTGGTAATCTATCATAACTTAAATCCATTTTTTTTACTTTAGGATTATTTGATGTTAAAATATCAATTCCATTATATTCTATTTGTTTATTTCTTTCATTAGGATTTTTAGGTTTAATATTAGGATATAGTCTTTCTAAATCTAATCCCAAATTCCCTTCTCCTGCACCTACATCTAAAACTTTAATTTTATTTTTATTAAATGAGCTTATAATATTTTGTATAACTGGTTCTACATCTATAAGTAATGGTTCTCTTTCTAATTCTAAATTATATCCTTCAAGATTTCGACCTTTTTCATATTTTTTCTTAGGTATTTTAGATAATATTTCTATTTCTGCATTAGGAACAAATCTAGGTATAAATTTTAATTTCTCTTTATTTTGTGATTTACTTTTTAAAATATCTATAATTCTTTTTAATCTTTCTTGTCTTCTTTGTTCTGCAATTTTTTCTGCAACAGTTAAAGGTCTAGAGTTTTGTCTTTCTTTTGCAATTATTTTTAATTGTTTTATTCTTTCTGGGTTGGGTCTTCCTTTAAAAATTGGTTTAGGCATAAATAAATTAATAATGTTAAGTTTTATAAACTCTTTTTCTTTTTATATATAAAATACTAATTATGTGATATAAATGGATAAATTAAAAGAGCATTCTGTAGCTGAATTTTTCAAAAAAAATAGACAAATGTTAGGATTATATGGTAAGATTAGGTCTTTAACTACAATAATACATGAATTTGTAGCAAATTCTATTGATGCTTGTGAAGAATCAGGAATATTACCAAATATAGAAGTTAAAATAAATAGATTAGATGAAGAGCACTATGAAGTTCATGTTATTGATAATGGTCCAGGATTATCTGAAAAAAGTGTAGGTAAAGCATTAGGTCAATTATTAGTAGGAAGTAAATTTCATAGGTTAATACAAATGAGAGGTCAACAAGGAATTGGTGCTTCAGGTTGTATTTTATTTAGTCAAATGACTACTGGAAAAGAAATAAAAGTAATATCTGGACAAAAAAACAAAAAACCATTTTATTTAGAATTAGGTATAAATGTTTCAAAAAATGAACCTATTGAAAAAAATTTTAAATATTTAGATAAAGAGTTTCAAGGTTTAGCAATTTCTGCAGAATATAAAGATGTATCTTATAATGATGGACCACAAAACGCGTATGAATATTTGAAAAGAACTGCATTAGCAAATCCACATATTACTATAAAATTTTTAGATCCTTTTGGTAATACGCATATATTTGAAAGATCTGTTGATAAATTACCTAAATTACCTGTTGAAGTTAAACCACACATAAAAAGTGTAAATACAGATAGTTTTTTACAAGGTTTTAAAAATTCAAAAAATAATTATATAATTCCTTATTTAAAAGAAAGTTTTGATAGAACTGGTGATAGGTTTATTTTAGATTTACAATGTAATTTAAAAGATATTGATTTGAAAAAAATGACTAGAAAAATAATAGATTGGGGATTAGCAGAAAAAATTATTAAGGCTATTCAAAAAACAAAAACAATTGCCCCTAGAACCGATGCATTAATACCAATAAGTGAAGATTATTTGAAATCATCAATTAAAAAAATTTTAAATCCAGATATGTTGTATGTATTAACAAGAAAACCTACAACTTATAAAGGAGGATATCCATTTCAAGTAGAATGTGCTATTGCTTATGGTGGTAATGCAGGTTATAAGCTAAAAGATGGTACAATTAAAACAGATATAATGAGGTTTGCAAATAGAACTCCTTTGTTATTTGATCAAGGTGCTTGTGCTATAACATCTGCAATAAATTCAATAGAATGGAAAAGATATCATTTAAGGGATTTTGAAAATAGTCAATTAACAATAATAGTAAATTTATGTTCTGTACATATTCCTTATACAAATACAGGGAAGCAAGCAGTAGCTGATGAAAAAGAAATAATTGATGAAATAAAATTAGCATTAATGACTTCTGCAAGAGCAATTTCTAGTCATATATCTAAAATTCAAAAAGTTCATTTTAAAAAAGAACGAAAAAAAATATTTGAAAGATATGCTTATGAGTTAGCTTATGCTTTACATAGAACTATTAATGTAAATGAAAAAGAAGTTTTAAATAAATTAAATATTATAATAGATAAAAGATTAGAATTAGAAGATAAAAATGAAGATAAAATAGATGATAATGTTGTTGTGAGTGAAAAGAAAGAAATTAAAGAAAAAAAGATAACAGATTTTTTTGATAGTGATGAAGATGAAAAATGAACAAAGCATAAAAAAAATTGAAGATTTAGCTCAAAAAACTTTAAATCAAATTAATAATTTAGAAGAGCCAAGTTTAGAATTGCCTATAAGATCAATATCAAATATTTATTTTGATGAAAAATCTAAAACTATTAAAATGGGTGATAAAACAAGTAAAAGACAATTTATGAATTATGCTCATACTAGAAAATATACTCAAACTTTGGCGTTAGCATCAGAAATAAAATATTTAATAAATTCTCAAGCCACAACTTCAATTAGAGATTTATATTACGCTTTAAAACACACATTAAAAGATTCAAAAGAAAATTTATTTGAAGACCAAAGTGAAAGTGATCCTTTAATTGAAGATTTAGAGGCATCATTAGGTTTGTTAAGAGAGCAATTAAATTTAACTGCGTCTAGTAAAGGAATTATTGCTGGTAATTTGAAAGTAAAAGACGGAAAAGATTTAATAGATTTAAGTAGAATGGGTTCTGGTGGTTGGGGTATACCTTCTAATGTAGAACCTGAAAATATAGAAATAAAAGATTTAGATGCTGAGTATGTGTTATTTATAGAGAAAGATGCAGTATGGAAAAGATTTAATGAAGATCAATATTGGAAAAAGCACAAGTGTATTATAATTACAGGTAAAGGTCAAGCTGCTAGAGCTGATAGAAGATTAACGCAAAGACTTAATAAAGAATTTAAATTACCTGTTTATTCTTTAACTGATGCTGATCCTTGGGGTTTTTATATTTATTCAGTAATAAAAAGAGGTTCTATATCCTTAAGTTATTCTGAAGAAAAATTAGCGACTCCTGAAACAAAATTTATTGGTTTAACCATTTCTGATGTAGATAAATATAAAATACCATCAAATGTAACAATGAAGTTAAACGATGAAGATTTAAAAAGAATTAAAGATATGAAAAATTATGATTGGTTTAAAAATAAATTATGGCAAAAAGAATTAGATTTAATGAAACAAAAAAATATTAAATTAGAATTAGAATCTTTAAGTAGATTAGGAATAAGATATATAACTGAAGAATATTTGCCCGATAAAATATTAAATAAAGACTTTTTGCCTTAAAATGGCTTTTTGCCAAAAAAGAGCTTTTAAGGTATATGTTTTTTCAAACTTTGCCTTTTAAAATGGCTTTTTGCCAAAAAAGAGCTTTTAAGGTATATGTTTTTTCAAACTT
>CAZMGA010000015.1:6528-15488 GCA_964565725.1 uncultured archaeon
AAGAGCTTTTAAGGTATATGTTTTTTCAAACTTTGCCTTTTAAAATGGCTTTTTGTAATTTTAATATTTAGATTTTTTCTATAATTTGTGTTAATCTTTTAAGTTTAGACAATAAATATGTTTTTTCAATATTTGATATTGACGAATTTGTAGTAATTTCTATTTCTAAACCTTCTAATGCAATTTCTAACTTTGTTTTTGAAAATCTAGATCTTAATCTTGTAAGAAATTCATTTTTATTAATTTCAGATTTAGATATTCTATCTAAATTTATGAAATCAAATAATATTTTTTCTAATGGGTTTGATGTAGAAAATGATTTTGGATTTATTATAAATCCAAAATGTTTATGACTATCTATTATTTCTCTTTTATTTTTTCTTATTTTGTTTAATCTAAATTCTCTTTCTTTTAAATTAATCTGTTTCTTTAATGCCATAATATCTAAATAATTAAATTAAGTAATATTTATATACTTTGTGATATAATTATTATATTAACTTTTGAAAAAGTACTTTTTTTATTGCCTTTATAGCTTAGTGGTAGAGCAGCGGTCTTGTAAACCGCAGGTCGGGGGTTCAAGCCCCTCTAAAGGCTTATTTTAAATATTTAATTTAATATATCTTTTTCTGTATTTTCTTTTTCCATAAATTCATTATATTCATTTAAGTCATTAAAATTGAAATCATCTGAATTCTTTTTATATTTTTCAATTGTAGTTTTTATAGCTCCTATTGTAGCTCCTTTTAATAATCTCATTATAACTTCATTTGCAACTTTTATATTTTTCAAATTACCTACAATAGAAATGGTTTTACCTTGAATAGATATATAACAATCTAAATTATCTTCTAAATATTTTCTTATTGAGCCATCTGTGCCAATAACTCTGGATTTTCTTGTATATGTTGTTTTTTTATTTTTAATACTTAAATCCTTTAAATTTATTACATTAAGTGTATAATTTTCATCAAACAAATTTTTTGCTTTTTCTGGGTTGAATCCTCTGCCTATTGCTTTAATTACTAATTCTAATCTATAGAACGTAATTGGGTTGGCCTTTTCTGTAGAAATTTCTATATCTCCTGTATTACTATTAATTTCTATTTTACTATCAGAGATATCTTCTAATTCTTTTTTTGTTTGTCCATCTTTACCTATAATTGCTCCAATTCTTATTTTTGGTATTTTTAATTCAATATAATTCATAATTTCACCTTTTATTTTTTAAATTTGAATAATTTTTAATTTCCTCTTTAAATTGTGAGATATTTTTATCTATTCCGTTATTATTAAAGAATTTAATTAAATTATTTAAATCTCTATTCAAAAATTCTTTTGCTTTTTCATATTTTGTTGAAACGCTTTGTCCCATATCGAAGAAATAAACTTTTTTATTATAAAATATAATATTATATTCAGATAAATCAGCATGAACTAATTTTGCATTATAAATTAAATTATTTAAATTTACTATACACTGATTATATATTTCTAAAATATTATCATTATTTGTATCATATTTTAAAGTTTTTTTAGGTATTCCTTCTTTGCCTATCAATTCCATTATAATTACATTATTTTCTTGATCTATTGGTTTAGGGACATTAACTTTATTATCATATGCATTTTTCAGATTAAAATATTCTCTTTCAGTCCACGCATAAATTCTTTTTATAGGATTATTTGCAATTTTATTTAAATTATCATTATCAATGTAATCTCTTCTATTATGAAAGTAAGTAGTTTCAATTCTATATATTTTTACAGCTACAAATTTATTATTTGCTTTACCTACAAATAGATTTGCTTCTTTCCCTTTAGATATTGGTCCTATAATATAATCTAGATTTCCTCTTCTTTCTATTGTTCTTAAAGACTTTTCAGTTCTATCATCAAAAACTTCTTTAAAGATTTTTCTTTTAACTTTATCTTTTTGTTGAATAGTATTTGGGTTTATGAAAGATTCATCATTCAAATTATATCACTTTTTAATATAATAAATAAAATAAATAGCGGGGGTGAATATAAATGTTATTAAACATTTATTTAAATGCAGCTAAAATTTTTTTAATTAAATTATCATCAGCTTCAACTTGTTTATATAATATTGTTTTAACATTATCTTCTGTTTCGGGGATAATATTTAATAATTCAATAATTATTTTTTCACTTAAATTATATTCTGCTAATTTAGTTCTAATTTCTTTTTCTTTTGTTTTTGTCATTTTTTTATTTAATTTATTTAAGTATTCTTTAGTTTGTTGAATTTCAAAAGGTATTTCCTTTTCGTTTTTTGTAAATTCTTCAACAATATTATCTAAATGTTCTTTAGCAGTATAATTGTCTATTGGTTTAATTCCGTTTATTTTTTTTGCAAACATATTTACACCTATTTAATTGCCTTTAAATGTGCATTACCCACTAAAACTTTTTTACCTTCATTAGGTACTTCTAATAAATAACTATTACCTCTTTTTTCTATAATAGTTCCTACTTTACCAGCAAATCTTCTAAAAGGTAATCCTTCATGATATCTTCCATTAGGTTTTATTACTACTTTTGAACCTAATTCATATTCTTTTAATAAATTTTCTACACTTACTTTTTCTCCTCTAAATAAATATCTTGTATTTGCTCTCTTACCAACAGGTTTTTTATTAGTCATTAAATCACATCCATAATAAACAATATAATAAGAAGTATTATTAAATATATTATAATAAGCAATATTTATAAAGCTAACTAAATAAATTATTCTTATAATGAGTTAATATAAAATATTCTTTCTTAGTGATTTGATGAATTTGAAATATGTTGATTATCCATTTAAAATAACAATATTTGCAATAGCTTTATTAGTTATATTAAAAATAATGTTTTCTAATAATTTGCAATTAATATTGTTTACATCTCTATTTGAAATATCTATATTTATATTAATATTAGAAATATATTATACTTTATTAAAATTGTCTAAGAATAAGATTATTAGTAAGGTAATTTTTTATATATTGTATGGTATAAATCTAATAATCTCTATCATTAATGGGTATTTTCTAGAAGATCTATTTGTTAGACAAGAATCAATTTTAGAATTGAATTTTGGTATTATTAGAGTATTTTTCCAGGAATTTTTATCTATTAAATTTTTAATTTGTTTAATACTTTTTTTTGTTATAACATTTTTAATATTATATTTTATTAAATTTAAATCTATTGTTATTAAAAAAAAATTATCAATAATTATAGTTTCAGTATTAATTATATTAATAATGCCATTTATGACTAATTTTTCTCATCCATATACTAATATGAATTTTTATAAAACTCAACAAATATTAGCTCCTAGTGAAGAATTACCCTTAGATTTTAGTCAATTAAATTTTGAATTTAATGATTATTTTGATATAAATTCTAGGTATTCGAAAATTTTTGTTTTTGTAATGGAAGAATCTCCATATTATATGTTTAATGCTGATATTGATAAAATTGATTATAATAATAATTTTTTTAAGCAATTAGCAAATAAAACAAATAATTATTCTAATTATTATACAACAGATCAAGATAGTAGAATTGCCTTATTTGCGATGTTATCATCTGTTTTTGTACCATATGAATCATATTCTGATAGTAATTGGTTTAATATTTATGGTAAAAAAATATTAAGTAAAAAAAATTTAGTAGAATTTTTTAAAAAAAATGATTTTAATACCTATTTCTTTATTTCAGATGTCAATGTAGCGTTTGAAATGAAATATTATCCTTGGACAGGATATGGTAAAATGGAAGATAAAGACTTTTATGATACTAATTATGTTTGTGTTAAATTATTAGAATACCAAAAGGGTTGTGAAGATGAAATATTAATGGATCAACTAAAAAATGTGGCTAAGCAAGATCAGGTTTTTGTTTATCAGGAATTTGTTTATGGACATGGCCAACAATATATTACTAAAAAAGGATTATCAAGACCTACTTATTATAATAATTATTTGTTAGAATTTTATAATTATTTAGTTGATGAAGATATGTTTAAAGATTCATTAATTATTGTAGTTTCTGATCATGGATTAAAAGGTACTGGACCAGCTTCTCAAATAAAACAATATCAAGTTCCATTTTTAGTTATTGCTAATGATTTAAATAATTACGATGATAAAAGATTGTTTAATCATTTAAATTTCAAAGATATTTTATTACATTATTTAACGGGTTCTGATTTAAATTCTCTTAATAAATCATTTTTTATAGGAACAACTCAAACAAATTATATTGGTTTTGTTAAAGAAAACCAATCTTATGCCATTATTAATAATTCAAGTTCTAATTTGGTTAGTAATAAAGGATTAAATCTTGAAGAGATTTCTGGAGATTATAATTTTTTTCTAAATTATAAACAATTTTTTGATCATAATTGTTAAGTTAAGATTTAAAATAATAATAGTATATTATTAATATGTTAAATAGTGGGTTTAAATGTATATAGATTGGTTTTTCTTAATAAGTTCTGTAATAACTTTATTTATGAGTATATTATTTTTTTTAAGTTATTTTTCTAGAAACAAGTACGATCCTAAACCTCAAAAGTTTTATGGTATTAGTATATTAGTTCCTATGTGGAATGAAGAAAACACAATACTAACTACATTAAATTCTTTAAAGGAGGTGTGTTCTAATTATAAAGGTGATTCTGAAGTTATAGTTATAGATAATAATTCTACAGATAATAGTTATAATATTGTAAAAAAATATTCTAGTAAACATAATTTTGTGAGAGTAGTACAAGAATTAAAAAAACAGGGTAAAAGTTATGCTTTTAATACTGGAATAAAATATGCGAAATATGAATTAATTGCATGTGTAGATGCAGATTCATACCCTACTCCTAAATGTTTAAATTCAATGATTGGATATTTTGATGATTCTAAAGTTGGAGCTGTAACGTCTAAAATGGTAGTTAAATCTCCTAAAAATGTAGTAGAATATTTTCAAGATTTAGAATATATTTATTCTAATTTTTTATTAACGGCTAGTGACACTTTAGAATCTATATATGTTACTAAAGGGCCATTAAGTATTTATAGAAAATCTATTTTGGTTAAAATAAAAGGTTTTGAACATCCTAATATAACTCCTACTGAGGATATGGAAATAACTTTTAGAATAAGAAAGTTAGGATATATTATTAAATCTTCTAAAGATGCAATAGTTTATACATCGGTAATGCCAACATGGAAAAAATTATTTTGGCAAAGAATTAGATGGAATAGGGGAGCTATGATAAACTTTAATTTGCATAAGGATATAATTTTTAATCCAAAGTATGATTTTTTCGGTTTAGTTTTTATGCCATTAATTACTTTAACCATGTTTATGATAGTCTGTATAGTTTATTTTATGATTATGAAGGTTTATAAAAATATTTTTTTAGTTTTACAAAAATTATATTATTATTTAACATTTAAAGAAGTCCCCAATATTGTGAATTATATCATGACATTAAAAACTGATTTCTTATTTGTAATTCCAAGTTTTATAATTTTATTTGTAATTATTCTTTTATTATATTTTATTTTAAATTATTTAGGTTTTAAAGATAGTGGAGAAGAGATAACTATAAAAAGATTATTTGTTCTATTATTAAGTTTGATAATTTATTTCCCAATCCAAATTTATTTTTGGGTGTGTGCGATAATAATTCAAATAACCAAAAAAAGTTCTAAATGGCGTTAAGTGATATATATGATAGCTGACTCAAAGAAGAAAATTTTTTATAAAGCATTATTTATTACTTTTTTAGTAATGTTCCTTTCTTTATTATTTGCTTCTCTAATTGTTAATTGGTCTGAAACAGATATTGATAAAGTTTATAATGATATTGTACAAGATACTCAAGAAATTCAATTATATTCAACGTTTTTTAATACTTTTAATCTAGATAAAAATTCTTGCTCTTTAATGGATAAACAAATTAGGGTTTATTCAGATAAAGTCTATGAATTATCTAGAAATGTTAATTATTATTATGAACAAAATAATGGTTCAGATAAAGCGAAAGAAATCCAAAAAAATGCTGTTTATGCTAACTTAGAACTTTGGCTAAAAGCAGAAAATTATAGTAAGATTTGTGATACTAATAATAATTATTTGTTATATTTTTATCCATATGATTGTGTAGAATGTGGTCCATTAGTAGATACTATTAATGAATATAAAAAACAATATAAAGAGGATTTATGGATTTTTAGTATTCCAGGTAATGCAGATTCAGATTTTATCAATTTTTTACAAAAATATTATAATATAGATTATTTACCTTCTGTAATTATTAATGGAAATGTTATAAAAGGACCAGAATCTTATAAAGAAATAGAAAAGTATTTAAAATAATAATGTTTTAATATATAGAAATTATATAGTAATTGTATTTAAAATAAAGAATAATAATATTGTATCAGTTGTATATTCTAAAATAAATAAAATATACACAAATCCAATATACATAACATTAGAATCTAATAAAAACAATGATTCATTTATAAACTTTTCTTTTGCTATATAATATTACAGATTAAGAATTATTTTAATCTGACGATTTGTATTATGACAAAATTTGAAAATTTTTGAATTTGTCGATATGAGTGCCCAAGATTTTTTTGGCATGATGTAGGTTAGCTTAAAAGATACATTAATTTGTGTGCTAAAACCAAGTCCAAACAAAATAATTTGCAGACATAAAAAAAGTAGGTTCCAGCTGATCCCGCTGGAGAGTACTGCTATAGGAATTAGACTAAGCCATGCAAGTCCAGAGATTCGAAATGGAGGGTCTCGGCAGACGGCTCAGTAACACGTGGACAACCTTCCCTAAGGAGAAGTTAAACTCGGGAAACTGAGGGTAAAGCTTCATAGAATAACAGAACTGGAATGTTTGTTATTTCAAAAAACGGTTAACCTTTAACAAGGTTGCCTTAGGATGGGTCTGCGTCGGATTAGGTAGTTGGTGGGGTAACTGCCCACCAAGCCTACGATCCGTACGGGTCTTGTAAGAGAGAGCCCGGAGAAGGAGACTGAGAAAAGGCTCCTAGCCCTACGGGGTGCAGCAGGCGCGAAACCTTTACAATGTGCGAAAGCGCGATCGGGTAATTCCTAGTGCTAGTTTACTAGCTTTTGTAAAGTGTAAATAGCTTTACGAATAAGTGGTGGGTAAGATACGTGCCAGCCGCCGCGGTAATACGTACTCCACAAGTGGTGCTCGCGATTATTGGGCCTAAAACATCTGTAGCCTGTTGAACAAGTTTTTTGTTAAATCAACCAGCTCAACTGGTTGGCTGCAAGGAATACTATTTTGCTAGAGGAAGGGAGACGTTTGAAGTATTTCTAGGGTACCGGTGAAATGGGATAATCCTAGAAGGACTACCAGTAGCGAAAGCGTCAAACGAGAACTATCCTGACGGTGAGAGATGAAAGCTGGGGGAGCGACCCGGATTAGATACCCGGTTAGTCCCAGCCGTAAACGATGCTGACTAGATGTAACATTAACTACGTGTTTTTGTTGTGTCGCAGGGAAGCCGTTAAGTCAGCCGCCTGAGGAGTATGGCTGCAAAGCTGAAACTTAAAGGATTTGGCGGGGAAGCACTACAAGGGGTGGATGCTGCGGTTTAATCGGATGCAACGCCTAATAAACTTACCAGGGAAGACAGCAAGATGATGGTCACTCTGAAGGGGTTACCTGATGCGCTGAGAGGTCCTGTATGGCCATCGCCAGCTCGTGCTGTGAAGTGTCCTATTAACTTAGGTAACGGGCGAGACCCACGTCTTTATTTGCAACTTCTTTTTCGGAAGGAGGCACTATAAAGAGACTGCTAACGCAAGTTAGAGGAAGGGGTGGTCGACGATAGGTCTGTATGAGCCGAATTTCCTGGGCAACACGCGGCATACAATGGCTAGGACAATGAGTTTCAAACCCGAAAGGGGGAGGTAATCTGGCAAACCTAGTCGCAGTTCAGATTGAGGGCTGTAACCTGCCCTCATGAAGTTGAAATCCCCAGTAATCGCGTGTCATTATCGCGCGGTGAATACGTCCCTGCTTCTTACACACACCGCCCATCAAGCCATCCGAGTGAGGGTGGGATGAGGCTTGTTCTTAGGAATAGGTCGATTCTTATTTTCGCGAGGAGGGCTAAGTTGTAACAAGGTGTCCGTAGGTGAACCTGCGGACGGATCACCTCCTTTCATAAAGAGCCTTCGGGCTCTTTCACATTTAAATATATTCTAAACATAAATTACAACATTGGTAACAAATTATATGTAATAGCTAACCTAATCTTGGGCTCATGGCTCAATTGGCAGAGCGCTCGCTTTGCAAGCGAGAGGTTCCGGGTTCAATTCCCGGTGAGTCCATGGAACTTTTAGTTCCTTGATTTCTCTAAAATTAAACAAGGTTTTTCTTGTTTGATTCTTAGCAATATATTTATTGCAATGAAGGTTGTAGTTTTGGCCAAAATTTGGTCTTTTAAATAAATCCTTAGTAGGCGATATTTAGATCATTTTAGCCATTTGGTGGATGACTCGGCTCAGATAAAGATGAAGGGCGTGACAAGCTGCGATAAGCTTAGGCGAGGAGCAAGTATCCTTAGAACCTAAGATTCCTGAATAATTCTGAGAAGAAGTTTTACCCCGCGAACTGAAGCATCTTAGTAGTGGGTGGAAAAGAAAGCAATTGCGATGCCTTTAGTATGGGCGACTGAACGAGGCAGAGAACAAACCGAATCTCTTATAGTAATATAAGCGACATGTGGTGTATCTACTGATTTATACCTTGATTTCTTAAAAAGAATACTATTGGAAAATAGAACCATAGAGGGTGATAGTCCTGTAAATGCAAGAATAGAGGTAATTTTTCAAGTTAGTGAGTATTGCGCTTTGATATTGGCGTAAGAACATTGGGGCCAGTA
>CAZMGA010000016.1:0-14681 GCA_964565725.1 uncultured archaeon
ATATTTTAATAAATTTAAAACGTCTGCTCTACCTTCTACTAAAATTATTTCATCATATGAATCTATATTTGGACCAGCACTTAGTTTATCTGGGCCAAAACTAGTTACTTTTGAAGTTTGAATTTCATCTCTAACTTCATTAGTGATTTCTTGACTATCTGGTATTTCTTCATTTAAAATATTTGCCAATAATTCTTTTGCTCTAGAAACAATAACTTTTCTTTTACTACCTCTAGTATCTTCAATAGCATCGGTTTTGAAAATAGCATCACAAGGACCTACTTTATCTACAACTTCCATAGTAGCTGCTAAAATAGCTGTTTCAACCATATCTGCACCAGAAGGTATAATTAAGGTTCCTTTAGTAACTCCTTTTTCAGAAGCTAATTCTAATTCAATTCTACCTATTTTTCCTGCACTTTGCAATTCTCTAATGTCTAAATCTTCACCAATTAAACCTTCAGATTGTCCAAATATTGCTCCAATTATATCATGTTTATCTACAACGCCTTTTATTTCAAAAGATTGTTTAATAATATATTTTGCTTGATTTAAGTATGTTTTTGCCATAAATATTCACCTCTTGTTTATGGATTATTTATGAGAACTAGGCCTTAAACAATTTTAAGGAATAAGTATTTTCTTCTATTTGTAATATTTTTATGTTTGATTTGAAACCTTGAATAATGTTTGCATTCACTTTAAATTTTTTTAAAAAACTTAACAATTCATTATTTGCTTTGTTATCTAATGGAGGTGCTTTTATTCTTATTTCAAAAGCTCCTTTTTCTTCGTTATAACCTACAAACTCATTTATTTTTGAATTTGCTTTAATAAATATCTTTACCTTAAAATACACCATTTTTCTCATTCTATTATATATAATTATTATACTATGAGTTTATAAAGATAGGTTTAATTATAATTTTCCAAAAATTTCCTTTTTAAACCTTTTAAAAAAAATATCCATGAATTTACTTCTATCTTTTGCAATTTTTTTACCTTCTTTAGTAAATAGTTTTTTATGAATTTCTTTTAATTTTAAAAGATATTCTCTATAAGCAGTATCTTCTTTAGTATAACTATATTTATTATTTATAATCTCAAAATCAGTCAATTCAGGACAATCTAATTTTGCATTATATTCTCCAACCCAAATAAATGCTCGCCCTATACCTATTGCTCCAATACAATCAATTTTATCAGCATCAAATAAAACTTTTGCCTCTATAGTTTTCAAATTTTCTTTAGAATTTTCTCTAAATCTATGTGATTTAATACAATATACTACTTGCTTAATATTTTCTTTATCATAATTATATTTATTTAAAATTTTTTCAGCTAATTCAGCACCATATTTTGCATGACATATTGTTTTATCAATAAATTCTTGTTCTCTACCAATATCATGCAACAACACAGCCAATTCTACAATTTCTAAATTTGCTTTTTCTTTTTTTGCAATGTGTTTTGCAATATTTAAAACTCTTAAAGTATGATCCAAATCATGACTGCTTTTTGCGTTTTTAAATATGTTTTCAACCTCTAAAGTAATTAATTTTAATATATTTTTATTTTGCATATAAAACCCTAACTTATATTTGAACCCAAAGCAATATTTTTATCAGGTGTTAATAAAGATACTTTTTCTGTACCATCTTCTAATTTTTGAGATGCTGCTAAAAGCATACCTTCAGATATAAAAGGGCCTAATTTTCTTGGTTCTAAATTACTCACAACAATTACATATTTATTTTGCAATTCTTCTTTAGTGTAAAAAAATTTTAATCCTGCTACTAAAGTTCTTTTTTCTGCTTCACCCAAATCAATTGTTAATTTATATAATTTATCTTTACCTAAAATATCTTCTACATCTAATATTTTTCCAACTTTTAATTTAATTTTTGAAAAATAATCATAATTAATATTTTCTATTAACCCTTCAATTTTATCCATAACCTCACCTTTTAATTTTATCAAAATATGTTCTGTCTGCTTTTTCTATAAATAATCTTATTTTTGAATTTTCAGGGAATTCTTTTAATGTTTTTCCAAACCTATAAATTAATATTTTTTCAATTTCTTTTCTAAGAACCAAATAATCTTTATGACCCCATAAAGCTAAATTTTTTAGATTTTTTAAATTTAATTCAAAATAAACCAATTCATAATATTTTATTCTTGCTAAATTTTCTTTTTGTGCTTCTGTTAATTTATCAATTTTTAATTCTTCACTTGATTTTAATTCTTTTTTTGATTTAGAACTATTAACTCTTTTTACATTTTCAAACGGCCTTCTAATTTTTAAAGAATCAAAAATCGTCCCTGTTGGGGTTGTGGATTTGTTTATTTTTTCCATTCGTCTTAATTTTGCTTGCAAGGGATCTTTAAATATTCTTGGCATAATAAAATTATATCCAATTAGTTTAAATAAGTATTTTTAAAGGGAAAGCTTTTTAATTTATTATGAGTTTTCCTGAATTTAAATATTTTCCAGACAGCCTAGATTTTACAATAACAAGAAATTGTACATTAAATTGTGAACATTGCATGGTAGGAAATTTATTACCTAAAGAAAATATGGACTATAGCTTTTTCACTAAAACTATTTTTGAATATGAACAAATTTTAAAAGAACAAAGTAAAAATGAAAAACAAAAAAAACCCGCAATAATTTTATGGGGTGGGGAACCAACACTACATCCCGAATTTAAAAAATTTGTAGAATTTGCTGCAAAACATTCTGAAATAGTATTAATAGATACAAACTTGACTGTTATGCCTATTAGAGAATCAGATTTAATAAATAAATTTGAATATTTAAAAAAACATAAAAACATAAGATTTATGATTTCATTTGATGATTTTCATTTATCTCAATTAAATAATTCCGCTTTGGAAAAATATGAATTGAAATTATTAAACTTTTTAAAATTTACAATTAATAACAATATAAATTGTGAATTTAATACTATAGGCACTATTAATACTTTAAAAAAATTTAAAAATAAAGAATTAATAAAATTATTAAAAGATATATCTACAAACAAACCTAAAAACATAATCTTTACTAAAAATACTATAATAAATACAGGAAAAGCAAAAAAATTAAATGTTTCAAAAATATATTACCCAACAAGATTGGTTCATGACATATATCATAAAAATCCATCTTTAGTAATTAATTCTGATGGGCAAGTTTTTTATGGAGGAGAAGAAATATTTTTAGAAAGTTTAAATAAAAATAATTTTAGATATGCTGGAAATTTATATAAAGAAAGTTTATTAAGTGTAATTTCAAAGATAAGAAGACAAAAATTAATTCGAAGTGTTAAGGAAATAAAAAGATTACATAAAAAAGGAAAAATTAGTTTTGAAAATAGAAGTAAACCAGAACAAGCATGGATAGAAAAATGGTTTAATAATCCAGAAGCACGAAGAAATTATACCCGAAGAAAATTAAAGGAAATAAGAAAAAGATTAGGACAACACGTAAAAGGCTAAAAAAAAATAAAAAAAGAAAACATTAAATTATTTTAATTCTTCTTTAACTTTTTCTAAAATATTTAATAATTGCCAAATATCACTTTTTGCATTTAAAGGTAAATTTGGGTCTTCACTAATATCTTGTAAACTATATATTACTTCAGATAAAACAACAGTATTTTTAGAATCTTTAGTAATTTTTTCATGAATTTGATTTAATGTGTTTTTTACATTTTTTGGTATCATCACATCAGTCAAAAGTAAATCAATTAAATCCAAAATATTTTGTTTTTCGGAATCAAAGTCAAATTTAGACATTATTAAAACCCCCTTTAAATAAAGGGTTTTGCATTTATAGCAAAACTCTTACTTTCTCCATTTCAGTAGCACTAATTGGAGCTATTTTTTTAATTTTAGGAATTAATTCTTCAAAATAAGTTTTTTCCATAATTTTTTCTAAAAACTTTTCTGCAGAATTTTCTTTAGCTGTTTTTGTAACATAGTCTACAAGTTCTTTTTTTATTGTTTTTCTTTTAGATAATTCTTGTTTTCCAAATGTTATAACAACACATTTTACACTCATTTTTTTTTCATCTTTAGATTGTATTTTTAAAACAGATTCAATTTTACTAGTTCTTCTTCTAAATAATCTTCTTAAATAAGATGATTTAACTTCAAAACCTACTAATTCAGTTTGAGCGTTAGAACCTTCAATTTTTGTTATTTTTAAAGATACATCTACATTTTTTTTCTTTACTTGATTTGTTAAAGAACCCAAATTTGTTTTAATTACTCTACCAATTATCTGTTCTGGTTTAATAGCAACAGTATCACCAAATTCCATATTCCCAAATATTTTTGGAGCAAATAATTTGTATTGTTTCTTTTTTTTCCACTTATCAACAACTGCTTTACGATTATCAGCCATTTAATCACCTACTTAACCAATATTGCTGCCTTTTCTTCGCTATAATTCCAATTATTAGGCAACTTTCCTATTCTTTTGTAGTACTTTGCAAGACGTCTAATTTTTGATACTGTTATTTGATAACCTCTTTTGGAAGTAGTATCTTTTTTGTTTACTTTCATATGTTTCAACAATTTAACAGCTCTTCTTAATAAATTTGATAAATCTTCTGGAAGTTCTGGTTGTATATTTTTTTCATTTAATATTGCCAAAATTGTTTTTCCATAAAACTTTTTTACATTGAAAATTTTATATTTTTCTTTTAAAATTAAACCTATTTTTGATGTTGATAAACCATCATTATGTAAATCAACTATTATTTTAGGTAATTCTTCTTTTTTAAGTTCTATTTTTTCTTCTGTTTTTACTTTTGTTTTTTTTACTTCTTTTTTTGTAGTATTTTCTACTTTTTTTACTAAACCTGTATTAGAAGTTTCAACTACTTCTGAAACGGGCTCAGTAGTGTTTTTCTTAACCATTACATCACCAACCCTTTAAAATTAGTTAATAATATATTATATAATAAGCCTTATAAAGCTATTTATTCCTCTTTTTCAATATTATAATAAGTTTCTTTGGGTTGTTCTTTTTTTGGAAATTCTAATTTTTTTCTAAATAATATATACAAAACACCCAATAAAATTACGAAACCCAAACCTAAATAAATAGAAATATTATTATTTGAAGATTTTTTATCCATCAAAGATAATTTAGAATAATAAATTGATTCTATATAATTATTAGAATCATAATAATCTTTTGCTTTATAAAATTCTAATGGAGCCTCTCCATCAATTTTATTTGCCACAAATAATAATTCTGTTTTTGCAATATCTTTAAGGTCTTGTTCTATTATATCAAAAGATTGTAATACTAAATCATAATCATAAAAAAAAGCGTCATAGTCTTTTGATAATAAAAATAAACCAATTGTATTTTTTTCATATTCTTTGGCAACTGAATCTAAATTCACTATATCTTTAGACATAGATGTTAAAGTTTTTTTCACTGTTGTTAAATCTTTAGGATCAAAATTAAAGTTAATACCTAATTTTTTAATTATTTGATAATGATCTGAATTAAATGAATCTTCTAATAAAGCATATTTTTTCCAAAAATCATTTAGATTTTCTTTATATAATTTATATTTTGCAATCGTATCTTTATTAATTTTATTTGTGTCTTTTGTAGAATCTTTTATAAAAGTATTAAATTCTACAAGTTCAGATTTATAGTTATCTAATTCTAAAAAAGCAGAATTATAATCATTTTCGTATAACCTATTTGATAAATTAGTTTGAATTTTAGAAAAATTATTGGAAAAAATAGAATAATCTAGATTTAATGTTTTTGCATTTTTTTCTAGCTCTTTAAATTTTAAGTTTTCAGAATCATATAACTTTAAAATAGCAGAATCTAAACTTTTGGTATCTAATTTTAATTGTTCTAAAACTTTTAAAGAACCTTGAATATCTCCCAAAGAATATAAATTATTAGAATTATCTAAGACATCATTTAAAATAGAAAACTCTAAATTAGAATTGATTTTTACATTATAATCTTTTTCTAATTTTTTAATTGCAAAAGCATATTGTTTTTGTAAATTAAAGATTTTCGTCAACTCTAGATTCCTTTTTTCCATTAATATTGAATTATTTACGCAGTCACCCAATAAATTATTTATTTTGGCCCGCAAACTAGAGATTAGTTTTATTTTTTTGTACTGAACAGACTCTTTATTTATTTTGACAATTTCTTGATTCAATTCCAATATTTTTTCTTCTGTAATCCAGGAAAATTTTTCTAAATATGCAATATCTTTTATTAAATTAGTTATATCTTTTTCTATGTCATAAGAATTATTTTCAAAAACAATAGTTAAGTTTTTTTCTTGTTTTGCGTATAATAAATCAATTTTAAAATAAATTAATTGGTTTTGTATGTTTACATCATATTCCTTATCAGAATATAATTTTATTTGGGAATTATTATTAACTTGTTGCAAATTAGGAATAGTTAAATTTATTTTATTTAAAGTTATATTTAAGTTATTTTTTAGTTTTAAATCATAAGTATAAATATTATTTTCAAAAGAATTTAGAGTATAATTCAATTCTATTGGATTTATTAAACTATAATTCACATAAACACACTTTTTCTTAGGGCTCAAATTTTCAAAAACAATTTTTATTTTTGAATCTTCTATTTTAGATGGATATGTTTTTATATCGTCTGAAATAATTACTTGAGATATATGTTTTTCATCTATAGGAATATCTATATAATTATAATGATTTAAAATTTTTGTAAAACAAACTTCTTGTTGCAAAACACCATAATTAGAATTTACATTTATTGCTTTTGTTTTATAAGTAATGTCTTCATTGATCAGTAAAATATTATAATTCATATTTTCATTTAAACATTTAAATTCTAAGTTAAATTTTTCAGATACTTTTCTTAAACAGTCTTTAGGAATTATTTCACTTATAAATTCATTATTTAAAATTATATTAAAATCTAAATCCATCTTTCCTAAGTAATTATTAAACTTTATCGAATTATTATCTATTTCATAATTTTCCTCAAAATAATAACTTAAACCTTTATTTAAGGAAGTATTTAAATTTAATTCAAAATCATTTAAATAGTTATAATATTCTGAAATATTTTGTTCTAATAAAAATATATTTAATAATTTATTATCACTACAAATACTCTCTCTTTCAAAAAGCGCAAAATAATCTTTTTTTATAATGGAATAATCATTTAAATTAACACATTCTTTTGAATTTAATAATTTTTCCAAAAGTTCTAATTTTGAATTTATTATAAAATATTTTTCTTTAAGTAAATTAAACTCTTTAGTATTTTGTGCGAGCAATAAAACGTTTTTATTTGGTTTTGTATTTAAATTTAAATTATTGTTCAAATTTTCATATTGGTTAATACAATCTGTGTTTTCAGAATACAAAAGAATTTCAAAATATTTATTACAATACAAAACTTTTTTCTCGTTTTCTTTAGATTCAAAAAAATAATTCAAATAATTTTGTAAAATAGTCCTTTTTTTAGAATCTTCTATTTTTAATACATTTTGCTTTTCGTTAATTAAATCAGCAGAACATAAAGATACTAAAGTTGTAAAATCAACTAAATTATAATTTGTTATTTCATCTTCTAAATCTTCTAAAATATATTTTAATGATTTTAAATAAACATGTTGTTCTCCTAAAGAATTAGCATCTAAAAAATCTAAATTATATTCTATATTTTTTAAATTACTCAATAATTCTTGAGGTTTGCTTTTTAGGTTATATTTTTCGTATAATAAACTATAATTATTAGAACCTATCAATTTTGATTCTATTTTTTCTCTTAATTCTTTTGTTTTGATTAAATATTCTTTTTTATATAATTTATTTTCTTGCTTAATTACACTTATATCTTCATCAATTTTTTTTACCAAATCAAAATAAGATTTGTCAATTAAAGAATTTTTTCCATGTGCTGATTCAAAATCTAACAAAAAAGTTTTTAAAAATTCTAATTTATTCCACTCGTTTAAATTAGTTTTGTGAATTATAGATTCTATTAAATTACTAACTTGTTTAACAATACTATTAGTTCCTGAAAATGCATTAATTATTAAAGAGATATCTGACAATGCAAAAGAACTGCTTAATAATAAACCATAAGTCAAAAAAGAAGAATAATCAGAAATATAATTTTCTTGTGAATTTAAAGTATCTATAATAACATTTAATTCATTTTTTGTATTTTCATTAACATAATATTTAAAATAAAACTCAAATGTTTTGTTAGAAATACTTTCTTTAATATCTATATTTTTGCCTAATAATTTTTGATATTCGTTAATAATATTGTTTAATTCTATATAATCAAAATATAATTGTGTATTTGGCATTAATAAAGGATCATATTCTAATAAATCATTTTTTATTGAAAATAAGGATAAAGTAAAATTTTGCATAGCCAAATTATTATGATTATCTAATTCCAAAAGATTATTTTTTATTTTAGTTTTATAATCAGAAAATTCTAAATCGTAAAGATCATTACAGGTATTATTAATTAAAACATAATTATATGCAATTTTATCTGAACTTTCCCAAGATGAAATTAAATTAGATCTATAAGCGTTAATATAAATATTGGATTTTGAACTTAGATTTTTAAATACTATCTTTTCAGATATTTCGTTATAGTTTTTTGCACAATCAGAAACATCTGGTTCTTTTTTAAATTTTGAAAAATCAGCACATATTGGATAATTATTTGGTTTTAAACTTATTTCATTACATTTTTCTCTAGCTTCAAAAATATTGATGCAAGAATAATTTTCTGATTCCAAACTCTCATCAGAACTATCTTCTTTACAAAAATTAACACAACCAGACAAAAAAATTAAAGATACTAATAATACACATATAAAAAAAATAATATAGTTATTAAAACTTTTGCTACCTTTATATTTATTAAGAAGCATTGATTATATATTAATTTAAGAATTTATAAACTTTTCGTGAGAATATGGAAGAAATAAGAATTTATATGCGTTATGAGAAAAGAGAAACTACTCCCGCATATGCGTTTTTAGAGGCTTTAGGTTTTGATAAAAATAAGGATAAAATAATTACAATATTAGAAGAATTAAAAAATAAACCCCAATCATCTTTAGAATTAAGTAAAAACACAAATTTAACTAGAAGTACAATAAACTATTATTTGGACATGTTATTAAAAAGAGGAATTGTGTATCATTACAATAGAAAATATCATTTAGCAGGAAAGGCCTTTACTCAAATTATTCAAATAATAGAAGTAGAAACTACAAAAAGTTTACAAAAATTAAAAGAATTGGCAAAAGATTTAGATAGAGAATTACAATAGGGATTTAATGTTAAAATACTTATTTTATCCGGGCGTTATATTTCACGAATTAGCACATTTAATCTCTTGTTTTTTATTAAGAGTCAAAGTAAACAAATTAAAGTTTGGATTAGAAGAATCTTATGTAAAACATGAAAAAACTGGTACTATAAAAATGGCTTTAATTGCATTATCCCCTATTTTTTTAGGCACTTTTTTTTCATTTATGTTAATTCAAATAGCAAAAACATCTAATTCAGTATTATTACATATAATTTTGTTCTATTTTGTATTATCTATTTTATACAATTGCATTCCAAGTAATCAAGACACTAAAAATATTTTTGATATTTTGGAAGAAGAAATTAAAAATGATTGGAAAAAAACATTTTTTTATAAATTATGGCTAATATTTAAACTTTTCACGATTTATTTAATAATATTTATAATTACAAATATGGCAATAGTTTTAGACAAATTAGAAATTTTTAGAGTAATTTATATAATAATTATATTTTTATTAAGCTACTTAATTTAAAAGATATCTTTTTAAATATTAATTATCCTTTAATATATACTAATTGTATTAACAATTATTTTGAGCCTATGGTCCAGTGGTTAAGATGTCGCCCTTACAAGGCGAAGATCCCCGGTTCAATCCCGGGTAGGCTCATTAACCCTTTGGGCTTATAATTATAAAGTGATAAATATGGTATTTCCAGAAGCAGAAAAAAGAATATTAAATGATGTATGGATTTGTATGCATTGCGGATCAAAACAAAGAGGTAGCAAAACAAAGGCACCTGAAAAATGTACAAAATGTAGTCGTTCAGAATTTAGAATAAAACATAAACAAAAGAAAAAGTAAGCTTTAGCTTACTATCTATTTTTTTATAGATATATTTATATATTATAAAACATTATTTTATTGTGATTTTAATGGAAAGTATGAATAAAAAAACAATTGAAGCAATAATGATTATAGTTAATGAATTGGCAAAAAATAAAATTGGATCTCTTTTTGTAATTTCAAAAGATAATATTTCAAAATATTATGATAATTTATATCCTGATTTATTCTCAAAAAATAAAGTGAGTATTTTTGAACCATCTACAAAAATTTTATTAATGAAACTTTGTGATTTAGATGGTGCAATAATTGTTTCAAATGAGGGTATTGTAAAAAGCTATGGTGCAAAAATTAAGAAAACTATGATTTTGCCAGGTCATGGAACAAGACATTCTGCCGGAAGAGGTATTTCCAAAATAAAAAATACTATTTCTATATTGTCTAGTGAAGAAGATGGAATGGTAAGAATATTTAAAAATGGGAAATTAGCAGCAGAAATAAACCCAGAAACTGGCAAAAATAGAAAATTTATTGAAAAAATTGCAGAATTATTTTCAAGGTCTGAAATTCAAGTAGCTACATCTGGTGGAGTTGCTTCTTTATTATTGGGTTTACACCCATTAATGGCTGGAGCAATATTTACAGGATCTTGGATTATTACTAAATTTGGAATGGCTAGTTTAAAAGAGTTTATGAAAACTGGCAAAATAAAAATTGAAAAAGAAATACAAGATATTAAAAATGAAAAAAAGAAAAAATGATTATTTTTTATCTATTTTTTCTATTTCGCTTAATACTATTTTTTTAGGTTTTTCATAATCAGTTAAACCCATAAAAGTTATTTCTGGAATTTGGGAATAACCATTTCCAGCGGTTTGAAAACCTAATCTAGAAATACCTAAAATTTGATCCAATAAAGGTCTTAATACTTCTACATTAGTAATTTTATAAAATGGAACATATTTTTCTCTTTTTGTAATTATACCTCCATTAAAATAAATACCTTTATTAGTAATTTTATATTTGTATGTTTTAAACAATAAGTTAATGTAAAACAAATATATCGCATAGATTAATGCAAAAATTATTATTGTAAAAATATAACTAGTTATATTTACAGTTTTTAATGCTATAAAATAAGGTAAAAATAATAATACCAACAATAAAACGATTATAATACTTTTTACTACCCATAACCAAAATAATTTTCTTTTAGGAACATATTCATATAATGTTTTCTCTTTGCTTTCTTTAATTACCAAAATATCACCTAATAATAAATATTAAAGTTATTTATATATTTTATGTTAAAATTTTTATAAATATTTAAACTTAGCATTTATAAACTTTATCTAGCCCTAATATATATAATTAATATTATATGGCCCTATAGCCGAATCGGATAAGGCGTCGGCCTTCTAAGCCGAAGATTCTGGGTTCGAGTCCCAGTAGGGTCGTACTCTATTTAATAGAGTTTTGAGGGATGTTATGAAATTAAAAATTTTTTTAATGATTTTTGTTTTTTGTATTGGTTTTTCTTTTGCAATTAATTTAAATCCTATATTAGATTTACCAAATGAAAATATTTCTATTAGTAAAACAATAATTGATAGTACAGCATATAAAGAATTTATTAAAATTGGGTCTATAGGCATTGATAAAACAATTAATATTAAAAATATTATGAATTCTAATGCCAAATATGTAACTAAAGATAGCAATTTTACTTTAGATAATGGCATAGAAATAAAAATAAAAGACATTTTTTTTGATGAAAACGTAGGGACTGAAAAAGGCGCAATAAATATTTTTGTAGATTTATATTTTAATAATAAAAAAATTAATGCTAATGTATTGCATTTTAGAATAAGTTCAATACCAGAATATTCTGATTGGCAAAATTATGAAGTTATGGACTTTGGAATTGGTTTAGCTTTGCCAGACAAAAAGAAAATAGAAACAAAAATTATTAATGATAAATTATATTTTAAAATAAAGTTCTTTTCTCCAAACAATATGAAAACAATAAATTCTCCTTTAGATATTTATAATTATTGTTTAAATCATTATCCTGAAAAAAGTTGTTTAAGATATATACCCTATTATCCTAGACCTAATGAAATAAGTTATGAAAATGAAAAAATAGTGGTTATTGGCCCAGACAATGAAAATACAAAAAAATATTTTGATAACGCAAATAATTGTTATGCAATTTTAAAAGATGAATTAGATATTGACCCTGCTTTACCTGTACCTATAAGATTATTAAATAATATAACAGTAAATGTTGCAGGGGCAACGGGCATTCAAATGGTTAGTAAAAATTTAAAAGATGAAAACTATTGTGATACTATTTTATTACACGAAATGAGTCATTATTTTATTACTCCTTGGGTAATTAATGATGTTTTTAATGAGGGTTTTGCAACATATTTTGAAAATAAATATACTCCTTTAGAAGAAACTAGCTTATTAAAAGATAATGTTATTTTTACAGACAATTTACATTTGATGAAAAATAGTTTATATTTAAGTTTAAATACAAGCGACAATTATTCTTTATTTTTTCAATATTTATTAAAAGAAAATAATGAATATGAATATATTAATCATTTTATTTTACATACAGGTTATGCCACTTATTTAGAACAAGATCCTAGTTTGCCTATAATTTATGCTAAAATGGATAATAATAATTTAAAAGTGCAATTTTACAATTATAAGAAAATAAATAAAAAATTATTGTGTATTAATAATGGATATCAAGAAAAAACTGGTTGGCAAACAGAAAATGAAATATTATATTCTTATTTTGGAGCAAATTCTGCAAAAGGTTTTGCATACTTAGATAATTATTTAATTACAGACAATTATGAAGAAATGTATAATACTTCTGCGTGCTTTTGGACAGAAATATTTGATAATATAACTATAAAAGATTTAGTAAAAGAAATGAAAAAATATCAAAAGTTTAACAGCAAAGAATTTCCTTTTTTTGAATATTTAGAAAAAAATAATATTAACGTAGATTTATTAAGTAAAAAATACGGATTTAGCATTAAACCACAAAAGTCAGCATATCATTATATATATGCTACAAAAGGAAATGTAGGGCTTTATTAGCCTTTGTGGCTCAGTGGTAGAGCGCTACCTTGGTAAGGTAGAGATCCCGGGTTCAAATCCCGGTTAGGCTTTTTATGCTTGAGATTGTGAATTATGAATTATAATGCATATGTTTTTTTATTAAAATTAAAAGATAGACCAAAAAAATTTCCAAAAATAAGATTGATAGGAAAATATTGGCGTACAGGCATAATTTATAGAAATAAAACTTATGAAACTTTTTCAAACAAAAAATATTCTATTTCTAAATTAAATCCAAAAACTATGAAAAATGCAGAATTATATTTAGTTCAATTAAGAGAACCAAAAAGATTAAAACAATTTATTTGTAAAGGATTGCCTTGCGACAATTTTGTTAATAAGGTTTTAAAATATTCTATAACTAAGAAAAAAAATGTTGTAAAAGTTAACTTCAAATAAAATAATAATATTACTACTGATAAAAAATTTTAATTTCATAAATTAATTCAAAACCTAATTTTAAATTTTTCATAATAAAAACTAACTAAAATATTTTATATTTTGTTTGTACTTTTTTTAATTAAAAAAATAAATATTATAATAGAGCATAAGCTCTACTTTTTTCTTAGAAAAATTTTTTGAATTTTTAAAATCATAACCTAAGTCTGTTAAATTTAGAGGTGAAAAAAAATGAATGAAGATATATTAAATATAGAATATAAATTATTGATGAAAGAACAACTAGAACGAGAAGTGGAAGATATATTATATAAAAAATTTTCAAAAAAATTTAGAATTTCTATTTCTGCAGATGCAGATGTTTTAACAGATAGTTATTTAGAACCAGATGAAAAAAAAGAAATACTAAAAATAATTAGTTCTTATTTAATAGAATTTGATTTAAAAAAACCACTTAATTAAAAGGCTTTTGTTTCTAATTATATAATCTAATTATGAGGGGTATATATGAACGTAAAAAATAATGATTGGGTAGCTGTAGAGTATTCAGGAAAAACAGAAGAAAAAGAGTTTGATAGTAATATAGGTAAAGAACCATTATATTTTCAAGTAGGTATGGGTATGGTAATACCTGGCTTTGATAATGCTTTATTAAATATGAATATTAATGATGAAAAAATTGTTGAAATAAATTCTAAAGATGCATATGGTGAAAAAAATGATAAAATTGTAGAATTACCAGCAAAAGCTTTTTCACAAATTGAAAATTTAGAGCTAAATAAAGAGATTGAATTAATGTCAAATATGGGCCCAATATTAATTAAAATTGTTGAAAAAAATGAATCTACAATTAAAGCTATTTTAAATCATCCTTTAGCAGGAAAAGATTTAACATTTAAAATAAAATTATTAAAAATTTTAAATGAAAATGAAGTTAAAGAA
>CAZMGA010000017.1:0-3847 GCA_964565725.1 uncultured archaeon
GAGCCATAATTTTTGCTTTTAAAGCATCTGCAATAGATAATGAAAAAGGATTTATTACTAACATAACTTCTGTTGCAGCAGCCATTGCAGATAAAGTATCTTCACCAACCCCTGCTGAACAATCTAGTAATATAAAATCATAATTAAATGATAATTTTTTAACAATTTGAGGTATTTTAGATAAATCTAAATTTTGAAAATTTTGTAATGATAAAGATGCTGGTATAATATCTATACCATTTGGACCTTTATAAATTACATCATCAATATTTGCTTCTCCTTTTAATACATCGTTTATTGTTATTGGAGATGATTCCATACCTAACATTAAACTTAAATTAGCCATGCTCACATCTGCATCTATAATTAAAACTTTTTTTCCTAATTTGCTTAAAGTAATTCCTATATTTGCAGTTATTGTTGTTTTTCCAACACCACCTTTTCCAGATGCGAAAGTAATAATTCTAACCATATCTATCACATTTTATTTATTATATAATTTTTTTGAATGTTTGTTTCTAATTCCATATCTATATCATTAAAGTAATTATTATTGTTTAAAATATCATAAACTATTGCATTTATTTCTATTTCTGATAATTTCACTTCTCTTTTTGTTACAAATATATAATTGTCCTTTTCAAATATTCCTATCCAGGGATTATCTTTTAATAAAACAATTTTTTCTTTTAATCCTGTTTTAATGTTATTAAAAAAATCAGCATATTTTAATATTTCTTTTTTATTTATATTTTGTGTATTATATAATATATCATTATCGTAAACAATGCCTAAAGAAATTAAATCGTGCTTTTTTGAAACGTTTTCTAATAAATTAGATATATTACTCTTATCATTAGTAAAATCTATTTTTTGTGATTTGTAATAATCCTTTATGAATTTTTCTTGATTTGACATTTCGGTATCATCGATTCCAAGCAAATACAAAGAAAATCTTTTAATAAAATTCATTTTTTCACCAAATTTATATTTTAATGTTTCCCAAACCTATTTTTTTAAATAAATCATATTTTGATTCTTCTTTTATAGGTTTATTATTGAAAATTTGCTCCTTATATTTATTATTCATGAATTGATTTAAATATTTAATGTCTTTTATAGGCTTATTTTTCATTTTTTCATTAAATGTAAGGATTAATTCAGTTTGTTCTTTTGTTAAACTAAATATATCTAAACAACCATATTCATTAGTTAAATTATTAAAAAATAAAGGTATGGCATTATCTCCAAAGAATTCTTTTTTTTGATTTAAAGATTGATGATAAGCCCCAACTATGAACCCATTTTGCAATATAATTATATCATCATCATAACCTAAATTATCAAAGGTAGTTAAACAAATATAGCCATAAAATTTTTTATTAAAGAGATCTGTAAACATAACCTCATAATTTACTTTTTTTAAATTTAAGTTTTTAGATACTGGGACACCTTGAGTTATATTCATTTTCTCACGTTTCTTTTATTTAAAATTACAATATAATCTACAGTATTTTTTAATGCTGCTGCTGATGATTCATCTACTAATATTGCTATTGTTTCTTTACCCATAGATTTTATTTTTTGAATTGCTGGTATAAAATCAGAATCTCTAGTAACAAAACAAACCATATCTATGTTTTTATTATAAGCTGTTGTAGCTGCTTCTACAGCCATCATAACATCTACATCTCCTACAGATATATCTACTTGAAAACCTTGATTTACTACTGCTTCGGATAATTTTGTAGGTGCAAACTGATTAAGGAATACTTTCCCTATTTTTATATTTCCAAATTCTTTTGCTACTTCTTTAATTTGATTCAAATTTATATTTAATTCCTTTCTCAACATATTTGGGCCATCTACAAAAACAGCTATATTCTTTTTTCTACCAAATAATTTATTTAATATAGACATCAAAATCACTACCTCTTAATTTTTATTTTAAAAAAATAAAATATCTTTATTAAATATAGCCTAATATATTTATATACCTTATTATTATATTATATACAAAGAGAAAAATTTAGGGGTGAATTTATGAGTGGAATTATAATATCAAAATTAAAGTTTTTTTCCTTCGCAAAATTTTTTGCTATTTTAAATACAACTATATTTATTTTGGCAACAATTTTTGATTTAATTTATACTTTGGTTATGGGTGCTAGTTATTTATATAATGGACCAGTTACTATGGGTATGTGGGCATTATATTCTTTAATCAATTTAGTGGTTGTACCTTTAGTTACATTTATTGGAATATATATCATATTATTTATAATTAATATGGTATTAAAATTAACAAAAGGTTTAGAAATCGAAACTATGTAATAGAGATGGTAGAATGTTTCTGGACGCCTTTAAAAATAAAGTATCTAACAATAAGTTTACTATAAATATAGGTGTTTTTGAAATTGATTCTACTTTTTTATTCTTTTTTATAGGATTAATTTTAGGTTTAATTATTTTTCATAATTCTAAAAGTTTATTTGTTTTTTTATTATTTGTTTGTTTTATTGTATTCATTTTAATTCATGACTTGCCACAAATTCTTTTGGCAAAAAAATATTCTTTAAAAATGCGAAAGTATATTTTATTTCCATTTGGAACAAAAAAATTTTATGGTAAAGATTTTGAAAGTCCTAAACATGAATTTATTTATGCTTTTGTAGGTTTAGCTACATATTTTTTATTAATCATTTTGTTTGTTTTATTAGGTAAATATGTATTTCCACAGTATTGGCCTACATTAATAGTTTTGAAAAATACAATTACTGCACAAACTTTGGATTTTGCTTTAGTTCAATATCCTTTATTTTTTGCATTTTGGATTTCATTTATGCTTTTTGTATTTAATTTACTTATTTGGGCAATGCCTATGGATGGGGGCCGATTATTTAAAGCTATTTTAACTATAATTTTTGGGGAACATAGTGCAAATAGAATAATTCCTATTGTAAGTAGAGTTATTGCTTTATTGGTAATTTGTTTTGGTTTATTTTATAGAGATATTTTAATTATTTTAATTGGTTTGTTTATATATTATTCCACAGCTAAAGAACAAAGAGAATATGATATATTAAGAATTTTAGAAGGTAAATCTGTAAAAACTTTTATGACTCAACCAGATTTAATTTTGGATAGTAAAAAAAATATAATGGATTGCTTTAAAGAAATGAAAGAAAAAATGATTCCTGATGCTTTAATAAAATTTGAAGATAATAAATATGGAATTGTAGATGTAGAAATGATTTCTAATATTAGTAAAGATTCTTGGGTAAATAAATCTATTGGAAGCATTTGTAAAATTGTAGATCCTGTATCTTTAAAAGAAAATTTGGCTTTTATTGCGCAATATATGGTATCAAAAGATTTAGAAATATTGCCAATTATAGATAATAAACAATTATTGGGTATTTTAAAAAGATCTGACTTTGCAGATTACATTAAGATACATAAGGTGTTATAATGAATATTTATGCAATCATTACTTTAGTTTTGTTAATATTTATTATTTTATTAATAATTCTAATAATGATTCTTAATAAAGTAAATAGATCGAAGTCTATTGGGCGGGAAGGTGGTAAAAAATGACTTCAAAAGCAGATAAAAAACAATTATTAGCAATAGCGAGAGAAGCATTGGTTCAAAAATTAAATAATAAAGAATATACTCCAGATTTTACAAATTTATGTGATATTGCGTTTTTAAAAAAAGGTGTTTACGTTGTCTTTATCGAAGATAATTATTTAAGAAGTGTTTCTGGATATTTAGAACCTAAAAAAGAAGTTTACAAAGGAATTATTGAAAATGCAATAAATGCTGGTTTTTATAGTGCAAAAGC
>CAZMGA010000017.1:3947-13515 GCA_964565725.1 uncultured archaeon
AGTTGGAACAGAGAACCATTAGATATTTATGTGTTTACTGCTGAAACTTTTGCTGAAGATTTAGAATAGTAAATTTATTTACTTTTTTATTTCTTTTTTTTCTTTTTTGTAAAACTTTCTAAAAACCAAATATAATACCAAAACTAATAAAATTGATACTAATATATCACTTATGTAATGTTGTGCTAATACAAGTCTAGAAAAAATAATTAATATTGTTAATATTATAGATGAAATTCTTACAGATTTGTTTTCAGTCAAATAAAATATAAATATTGTTGTAAGTATTGCTGAATAAGTGTGCATACTATAAAAAGAACTGTCTGTTAAATTTTTTTTAATATTTAAATTTAATATAGTATATGGTCTTGTTCTAATATAAAACCAAGAAATTATTTCCTTTAAAATATATCCAAAACCAAATAAGCTTAAATACCATATAAGCAATGTTTTCTTTTTAACTATTAAAGCCCCAAATATAAAAAAGCTAATTAGTAATACTATTCCTGCAGTAGTAATTATTGTCCAAAACCAATTCAAAAAAAAGCCTTGACCAAATATTTTGTATATTGTTTCCGTTATTAGTAATTCATTAATCATAAATTAATATTAATCATAAAACATATAAATCTATTTTTTATATATATATAGATAATATGTCTGATGAAATTGTAGTAGAAAGTATAAAAAAAATGTTAAATTTAAATATGTCTGATGAGGATATAATCGCTAGTTTGGTAGATGCTGGTTTAGAATATGATTATGCTATTGAAATGTTAGATGAAGTTAGAAATGAAGATACTGTTGAAAAAGTTATTGAAAAAAACACAAAACCTAAAAAAAATTTAGATAATATTGAAACTAATGATGTTTGGGAAGAAGGGACATTAGCGTTAATTAATCAAAAATTAGAAGATCTAACAAAAAAAGAAAAAAAATTAGATGAAGATATAAATAATAAAATTAATGCAATTACTAGCAAAGAAATAAATAAAATGAAAGCAATTATAGATTCGCAAAGATCTTTATTAGTCACAAAAATGGATATGGCTATGGCTAATAAATTAAAAGAAATTAAAGAACAAGTTGATAGTACATTAAAAACTTTACAAGATATAAATAAAAATACTGAAAGAAAATTAGTTGATTTTGATAATTTGGCTAATAATTTAAAAGATTTAAAAGAAAATATTACTACTCAAATACAAGTTGTTGAAAATATAAGATTAAGTGCTGAAACTATTTTGAATAATATAAAAAATAAAGCGAATGATGAAATAGATGATTTTTTTAAAGTTTTTGAAGCAAAAGCAAAAGATATTACAAATAAAACAAATAATACTTTGAATTTATCTTCTAAGATTATGGATAGTTTAGTTAATGCTACTCAAAATAAATTAAATGATTATTGTGAAAAGAAAATAGATAATTTTTCTTTAGAATTACAACAAAAATTAAATATTGATGATATTAAATCAGTATTATTAAAAATAAATGAGTTAAATAATATAGATACAAAAATAAACTCTATTGTAGATGAAAAAATATCTTTGGCAATGAATAATGTAGATTCTAAAAAATATGATGATTCTATTTATGATTTAAATAAAAGATTTATGAATTTAGAAAAAGATTTAAACAGACTTATGAAAACTAATTCTATTGATGATATTAATTTAAAGATAGATGAATTAATGAAATTTAAAGATGAATTTAATAATTCTAATTTAAATAATAAAAATAAAAAGTGATTTTATGAGAACTTTAATTTGTCCATCTTGTGGTCTAGAAAGAGATTATTCTGAATTTATTGAAGGTGTTTGTAAGAGTTGTTATTACAAAGATAAAAGTAAATTTGAAATTAGAGTAAAAGATATTTTAATTTGTAAAAGTTGTGGCAGAATGAAAGTTGAAAATTTTTGGAAGCCATTTTCTGAAGACTCTTTAATTGATTATTTTAAAGATAATATAAAATCAAATTATAATTTTGAATTAATTGATTTAAATTTAACATTTTATAGAAAAAAGTTCAAAGTACTTGTTAAATATAGTATAGATAGTATTGTTTCTGAAGATACTGTTTCTTTTACTCCTAAATATCAATATTGTGTTGATTGTTATAAAAAAATAAGTGATTTTTTTGATAGTTTAATTCAAATAAGAGGTTTTCAAAATATTAAAGATATTAATAAAAAAATGATTAAATGTTTGGATGAAGCTAAAAAAAATGAATTAAAAAAAGGAAATTTTACTGCTTTTTTACAAAAAATGGAAGATGTAAATGGTGGTTTAGATTTGTATTTAGGTTCAAAAACATTAGCTCAAGCTCTTTTGAGAGAAATAAAAGATAGATATAATGTGGAAATTAAAACAAGTTATAAAATTGTAGGTATTTTACAAGGTGGAAAAAATAAAGTTAGAACTACTTTTTTAGTAAGGTTAAAAGAATAATTATTCTTTAATATTTTTTTCTATTGTCATTTTTATTTCTTCTTTGTTTTTTAAAGTTATAAATAAAGGTATATTTAAATCTAATTCTTTTACTTGTGTTTCATCTAATGTTGTGTTTAATAATAATAACGCAGGATATAAATTTGTGTTTTGTTTTAATAATTGTATAAATAATTTTATTATTTGTAAATTATCTACGTTATATATGAATAAAATTCTCTTGTTAGTTTTACCATATATTTTTGGAATCTCTTCTTGACTTATGTCTGTTAAATTAGTGAAGTTAATATACGTGATACCATAAATTATATTTGCATCTTTTAAATTTATAGGTATTATGTCTTTATTAATATCTAAGTTTTTTAATTTTAAACCTTTTTTAAATTCTTTTAGTTCAAATATTAATTCTTCTTTTACTTTAATTAGTTTTTTAGTTATTTGAAAATTTCTTTTAGAATCAATTTCTATTAAAGTATTAATAAATCTTTTAATAAAATTTATAGATGGATTATTTCTTTTATTATTTTGATATTCTGATATTGTAGAAGAAGTAATTTGCATATGTCTTGCTAAACTTAATTGGGTTATTTCAAAAATGTTTTGCCATTTTTTAAATGTGTTGCCAGGATTATCTGAAAAACAAATTTCTCCAGCTATTTCTTGTTTTAATGAGTTTATTTCTTCCGAATTATCATTTAATTTTTTCATTTTTATCCTTTTTCAAAAATATTGCTTTTTAATGTTGAAATTAATTTTTTACTTATAATTGTATCTTCAGCGATTTTATTTATTTCATCATCATTATAATCTATTTTAAATCCACCCAATTGATTTTGTTCTACTTTTATGTTATTTTTATATTTTTGGGTTAAAGTATTTTGTAAATCTTTTTGTTTTGCTATTTTATTTAATTCTTGGTTTAAGAAAGACTTTAAGTTTTCTAATTCTAATATATGACTTTTTAAAAATTCATAAACATTTTGTTGTTCATTTGCATTTAATGCAATAGGTATTGATTCTTGGGTTATTGCTTTAGTATTATTTTTAATATCTATTAACTTTTGTTCTAATACTGTTTGTTTAACTTTAAATTTTGAAATTTCGTTATCTATTTTAGATAATAAAAATTTATATCTTTCTTCCTTTTCGTTTATGTCCATTTAATCACTTTCTATTTTTTATTTCCCAAAATATTCTTTTTTCAATTACATCTTCATTTGTTTTTAAAGTTATATTTAAGGCATATTTTCCTGAAACTACATTACCTATAGTTCCTAATTCATAATTAAAGTTTCTTGTTTCGTCAGGTCCAATTACTTGAATTATTTTTTCTTCTTCTGGAATTATAGCTATTTGATTTTCATCAGTTGTTTTAATGCTCAATTTTATATTTTTTAAATCATAGTCAGTTATATTTGTAACACTCACTTTTAAATTGGTTGAACTATAACCATCAATTAAAATTGAGGGATTTGGATCTAAATCTACTTTTAAATAATTTGGTTTTGCAAATAATACAATTATTAAAACTAATATTGCAATTAAAATTATGCCTAAACCTACAAATATGATTTTTGAAAGAATTGGTGATTTTAAATCAATTTGTGGCATTTTTGTTTTTTTATTACTGTTATTTACCTTTTTAACTACTTTTTTCATTACTTCTTTTGTTTCTGGATCTGCATATTCATCTTCTGTTTCTTTGCTTTCTGTAAAATCATCTTCATATAATCCCATATTCTCACCTTAATCTATAGATATAAATGCTATTTATTTATATTTATTATGTTTTTATATCTATTAATAATCTATTTTAAAATATTTTTAAGAGCCTTTATTGAATCATTTTTAAATATTTATTGAATTTTTAACTCAAAGAATATAAAGGTTTCGTATATTATATATATAAGGTGGCAGTATGGATGTAGAAAAAGCAATAAATCGTTTTAAACAATTAGGGTTAACAGATTATCAATCTCGTGTTTTATATGCTCTATTAAAGAAAAAATCTTGTAAAATTTCAGATATTGCAAGTCATTCAAATGTGCCTAATACAAGAGTTTATGATGTAGTAAATCAATTAATTGATATGAAATTTGTAATAAAAATATCTAATAAACCAAAAACTTATAGAATCAGAAATGTAGAACAAGTTTTAGATACTTTATTAGATGATAAGACAAAAGAATTAACAGAAATCAAAGATGACATATCAATGATGAAAGATTTTTTTAAATTTGATGATAATTATATTGAAGAAAATAAATTAGTGTGTGTTAATCAAGATAGAGATTTAGTTAATTTACTTGTAGAAGAATTAAATAAAGCAAAATCTGAAATTGTGGGTTTTGGTTATAAAGAATTAGAAGATAAAAAATTACAAGATGCTTTAAAAAGTATGAATAATAAAGTAAATGTAAAAGTTATTGCACATCCTGATAGTAATATTAATTTAGATTTTGTAAAATCAAAACATCATGATATGTGTGCATATGTAATAGATGATAATAAATTAATTTTAGGTTTAGGAGAAACTGCAAAAACTTATAATTTAGGTATGTTGCATAATCAAAAATCATTAAAAACTATGGTTAAAACTCATTTTGATACTTTATGGAATAATCCATAAATAAAAAATTATTAAAAAATCAAATAAAAGTATTTATATACTTTTCTTATTTATTTTTTTATGTAAGTCAGTATAATTATAGTGACAATTTGCATAATTTGAGTTTTTAAATTATGTTGGGGTAGTTTTTATCTATGATTATATAAAAGCATATAAATTGGTAACCTCAGATATGCTTTTTGACTTACTTCTTAATAAAAAAAGAACAAATTAATGTATTTATATCATTAATATAATATTTCTCATTATTTGTAATATATTTTGTAATTATTAAATAACCTTTATTATTTTCTATAAAACCATATAAATTTTGAGTATATTCTAAATTATTGTATTTAAATTTAATTTTAAAATTATCATATTCTCTATTATTTATAGTGATTTTTTTATCGTGTATTATTTCATAATTGGTAATTTTTTTTAAAGTATCTATTAGTAAACTTTTAGAACTTTTATTGTAATCTCCAATCCAAATTGATATAAATTCTGATGGATTATTTTCATTAAAAATTAATGTTAAATCGTTATTTACATTTTCTAATTTACCTAATTTCCAACTTTTATTTACTATTATTGAAAAATTATCTAAATTATAAATTCCATAATTACTTGTATTGCTAATACATTGATTAGGTTTTATATCTTCTAATTTTAAATTATCAGTAGTATAATAATTATAAGTGTATAATATTACAAATATACATCCCAAAATTAGAAAAATCCATGCTTTATAATTCATAATTAAAAAACACGCAAAAATATTTAAACCTATATTATAAAAAATAGTAAAACTATTCCATCAATAACAAACTGTATTGTAAAAAATATTGCTACCATTTTCTTTTCTGTACAAGGATAAAAGATATGTTCAAATAAGAAATATAGCTTATGCCATTGAATATGTTTCTTGTTTTTATCAAAATACAAAGGAGTTAAAATATTATTTTTATCTACTGTAGAAATATGAGTATCTTTTCTTTTTGTTATTGGATAATATATAAAAGTATATATTACAAACAAAGCAAAATTAACTAAATAAAGTATACATAAATATATAGTTAATAATTCACAATTTCCTATTATTCCTGCGCAAGCTATTATTGCTCCAATCATTAAAGTTCCTGAATCTCCAATAAATATTTTTGAAGGATATTTGTTATAATAATAAAATGCAATTAATGCAGAAATAAATGGTACTAATAAAATAACTATTATATAATTTTTAGTAATTATAGATATTAAAATAAAATAAAATAATGTGATAATTCCTAAACCTGCTTCTAACCCATTATAACCTGCTAAAAAGTTTGTAGCGTTAGCATATATTGTAACAAACAAAGGTACAAAAACTAATGAATAAAATATCCATAAATTAACTTTGCCTATGAAAGGAATAGTTATGCTAGTGTCTCCTAATCTTGTTATAACTAATGGTATTGATGCTATTATTAACAAAATTATTTTTTGTAAAGGTTTTAATTCAAATAAATCATCAAAAATTCCTATTATGCATGTTAAAGTAACCACTAAAATAGCTGTAATTAAATAATAGTTATAAGGAGGCATTAAAAAAGGATATAAAAATCCAGATCCAAAAATAAAACCTAATAATATTACAAATCCTCCTATGTTTGCAACTTTAGGTTTATTTAATTTATGAACATCAAATCCAAAAATATTGTGTTTTAATGCTAATTTAATATAATAACGAGAGAAAATAAAAGTAATTATAAATGATAAAATACATGAAATTATTAATAGGTACAAAGGCAACATATTATTTCACTCATTTAACCAATATAGTTTTGAATTCCATTCTAAAACTTCTTCATGAGTTAAGCCAGTCATGTGTTCTTTTATATTAGTAAATTCTTCTTTATTTACTTTCCAAATTTTAACTGCTCCGTTATCATGAACTTTAGTAAAATATTTTGTTATTTCTGGATCATTAAACCATAATTTATACATTGTTCTTTTATTATTTTCTAAATCTAACATAAATATTGCACCTAATTTTTTATCTAAATAATATATTACTGGTAATTTATTTTGCCATATTGATATTGGATTAGTAGTATAATTTGTAGGATATTTAGATAATTGTGCTAAACTAGGATTAAATGATAATCTTTGATTACCAATATATGTCAAACTAGTACATTGATAATTTTGATAATTTATTTGTTGACATCCAAAAGGAATTATAATATTATTTGAAATGTTGTATGCATTTTTTTCTAAAACATTTGCATACATTTGATAAGTATTTATACCTAATAATGTATCATAAGAAATTACAATATAATCTGAATCATATGCTTTAATTATTCCTAATGCTTTGTTTAAATCTTTTTCCAAAACAAATGCTGAAAAATCACCATTAGCTTGTTGATCTGCATTAGTATTATCTGTTGATGCTCTTTTATGTCCTATATATGTTATCCAATGACCCCAAGACCACCAATTAAACATTTTTGCATTTTCTGGTAAATCATTTTTCATAAATTCTAAAGAATCTATCCAACCTTGTTCTGAAACAATATTTGGAGTGTGATTAAATGTAAATATTACTCCTGAGGCAATTCCTCCAAATAATAAAAACCCAGTTAAAACAGTTAAGAATATTTTCAAAGATTTTTTTATTTTATCTTCTTTAATTGCAATTATTAATGTAGCTATAGTAAAAGCAGCTAAAATTGTTAATCCTATTCCAAACCAATATGTTGCTTTTAGTTTATTATATGCTAAATACATTGTTGCAAATCCAATTACAAAACTTAATATTGCAATAGGTATGTTCCTATTTTTATATAAAGAATAAATAAATGCAATAATAAACAAAAATATAAAAGGTAAAAACATTCCATATTTGTTAGGAAAAGCTCCAATACCCATAGATTCTTCTCCAACAGATTTAGCAGCAAAACTTGATGATTCATTTTTTTGTGTATTTATTAAGTTTTCATTTACAAATATTCCTTTAGCATAATTTACTTGATAATTTAACCAATTAGTATTTGCCAAAGCCCCTAAAATACCAGTTATTGCAAATATTATTGCAAATAAAGATAAAAATGCAATAATTTTCTTTTTGTCTACTTTTTTAATTAAACAATATATTAAATAAATTACAAAATAAGCTTCTAATAATACTGGTACAATAACAAATACACTCCATGTAAAAGCCATAATTCCAAACATTAATCCTGAAAGTGTAGCATAAATTATATTTTCTTTATTTAATTTTGGATCTTTTAAAGCTTTAATTAAAAATGCAAAACCTAATGTAAACCATAAAAAACCATAAGAATCTTCTTCATAAAACCCACCCATTTGTCTATATATGAAAGCGGGCATTACAGCACCTATAAAACCAGCAATATATCCTATAATATTACTGTTATAAGCCCATTTAAATAATAAGTAAATAGCTAATGCTGTTAAAGCTCCATATAATGCGGGTAAAATTCTTACTAAAGCTATCCAATTTTCTTGTGTATATTGTGCTCCCAAATATACTAATTTATATGCTACAACTCCTGTGCCCCAAAAAAACCAAGAGTATTGTGGTGTAATTAATGATTTATTTGCATTATGGTATGTACCCATAGTATCTAATATTGGTTTTTCTCCAGAAGATATCCAATCAGCATTCATTCTTGTATGCCAATAACTATCAAACTCAAACATTAAGTCATATCTTAATATTAAAGTTCTGAAACCAAAAGCAATTATGAAAATTAAAAGTAATATTAAAATATGTTTCCAATATTTTATAAAAAATTGTTTTATTTTATTTAAAAAATTCATTAAATCACCAAAATTATAATATATAATAAATAATTATTTTATAAATGTATTTTTATTTAACTTTTTGTTAGCAATATAAAATCTTTCAAAATTATCTGTTGGAAACCATTGTTTCTTATGTAAAAAGCCAAATAATCTTTCTTTTTTGGTTATTTTTTCAAATACTTCTTTTTCAATAGACATTTTTTTATCTTTCAAGTAATTTATAATTTTTGGCTCTAAAATATATGCTCCTGCATTTATTAAATTACTATTTACCTTTTTAGTAGGTTTTTCTATAAATTTTATTATTTGATTATTTTTTAATTCTATTACTCCATATTGAGATGTGTCTTTTACTTTAAATAACGCCAAAGTAGCTATTGCTTTATTTTTTTTATGTTCTTTAATCATTTCTTCAAAATTATAATTTGCGATATTATCTCCATTAACTACAATAAATGTATTTTTTATTTTAAATTCATCAAAGGCCTTTTTTATTGATCCTCCCGTACCTAAATGTCCTGTTTTATT
The DNA here is from genome assembly GCA_964565725.1 of uncultured archaeon. Taxonomy (GTDB): domain Archaea; phylum Iainarchaeota; class Iainarchaeia; order Iainarchaeales; family 0-14-0-20-30-16; genus 0-14-0-20-30-16. The sequence goes on from CAZMGA010000017.1 coordinate 13,351, forward strand.
ACAAAAATAGATTTTTGTTTTTTTATCTTTGTAATTTTCAAAATATTTAATAATTTTTTCAGCTTTATAATCTATTGCTAAAATTATATTATTAATATTATTCTTTTTTAGATTTTCAATAGTATAGTCCAATATTGTTTTGTTTTGAACTTTTATTAAAGGTTT
>CAZMGA010000018.1:0-2786 GCA_964565725.1 uncultured archaeon
TTTATAAATATTTTGTATTTTATATATTTTATTTGTTTTTTTTGGTGATTATTTTGACTGAGATTTCTAACGATAAAAAAGATTTAACTATGGATAAATTACAAAAAGATAATGAAGATTTAAAATTAGCTTTAAACGATTCTGTAAACAAAGCAAAGTATTTATTAGCAGATTTTGAAAACTATAAAAAGCAAATAGATAAACAATTATGTAAAGCAATAGAAAACTCTAATGAATCACTATTAAAACAATTATTAAATATAGTTGATGATTTTGAGAGATGTATTATTAATTTAAAAGATAATGAAAATGGAATATTAATTATATACAAAAATTTAATGAAATTATTACAAGATAATAATGTAAAAAAAATAGATTGCGTAGGGAAAGAATTCGATCACAATTATGCTGAAGTTTTGTTAACCGAAGAATCTAATGAAAAAGACAATATTGTATTAGAGGAATTACAAAAAGGGTATTTATATAATAATAAAGTTTTGCGTTATGCTAAAGTAAAAATTGCAAAACATAAAGATTAATTTAAGGAGGTATATGTGAAAAAATTAAAGAATTTTATTTTTAAAAAACAAAATTTATAAAATATCACATAAAAATATTTTGGAGGAATTATTATGAGTAAAGAAAAAATTTTAGGTATAGATTTGGGAACATCAAATTCTCAAGCAAGCATTATGATGGGTGGAACACCAACAGTAATTCCTAGTTCTGAAGGTGCATCATTATATGGAAAAGCATTTCCTAGTGTAGTAGCATTTACTAAAAATAATGAAGTTTTAGTAGGAGAACCTGCAAAAAGGCAAGCAGTATCTAATCCAGAAGGGACAATAGTAAAAGCAAAAAGAAAAATAGGTACAGATTATAAATTTGAAGTTAAAGGAAAAAAATATACTCCACAACAAATTTCTGCTTATATTTTACAAAAAATAAAATCTGATGCAGAGGCATTTTTAGGTGAAAAAATAACTAAAGCTGTTATTACTGTTCCTGCATATTTTAATGATAATCAAAGAACTGCTACAAAAGATGCTGGTAAAATTGCTGGTTTGGATGTTGTGAGATTAGTTAATGAACCAACAGCTGCAGCAATGGCTTATGGTTTAGGTAAAAATGGTAATCATAAAATATTAGTATTTGATTTAGGTGGTGGAACATTAGATGTAACTATCATGGAATTAAATGATGGTGTTTATACTGTTTTATCTACTTCTGGTGATACCCAATTAGGTGGAACAGATATGGATTTATCTTTATATAAATATGTTGTAGAAAAATTCAAACAACAAGAAGGCGTAGATGTTAGCAAAGATAAAATGGCTGAACAAAGAGTTTTAGAAGCAGTAGAAAAAGCAAAAATAGAATTATCAAAAACAATAGAAACAGAATTAAATTTGCCTTATATTACTGCGGATTCTAATGGTCCTAAACATTTAGTAATGAAACTAACTAGATTAGATGTAGAAAAAATAGTAGAACCTATTGTAAAAAGATGTAAGACCCCAATAGAACAAGCTTTAAAAGATGCAAAATTATCAAAAGAAAATATAGACAAAGTAATATTAGTTGGAGGTCCAACAAGAATGCCTATAGTTCAAAATTTAGTTGCAGAAGTTTTAGGAAAAACACCTGAAAGGGGTATAGATCCTATGGAATGTGTTGCAACTGGAGCCGCAATACAAGGGGCAATTTTAGCCGGAGATATTAATGATATTGTTTTATTGGATGTAACTCCTTTAACATTAGGTATTGAAACTATGGGTGGAGTAATGACTTCATTAATAGATAGAAATACTACAATACCCACAAAAAAAAATAAGGTATTTTCAACTGCGGCTGATTTTCAAACAGCAGTTACAATAAATGTTTTACAAGGTGAAAGACCTTTAGCACAAGATAATACATCTTTAGGAGTTTTCAATTTAATGGGAATACCACCAGCACCTAGAGGAGTTCCTCAAATAGATGTAACCTTCGATATTGATGCTAATGGAATTTTAACTGTAAGTGCAAAAGATTTAGGTACAAATAAAGAACAAAAAATAACTATTACGGCATCTACAAAATTATCTGATGATGAAATAAATAGAATGGTAAAAGAAGCAAAAGAGCATGAAGAAGAAGATAGAAAACATAAAGAATTAATAGAAGCAAAAAATTCATTAGATGCTATGATTTATACTAGTGAAAAAACAATTTCCGATTTAAAGGACAAATTACAAGAACCAGAAATAAAGAAAATTGAAGAAGCCCTAAAATCTGCTAAATCAGTTTTAGAAACTAATGATTTAGAAAAATTAAAATCTGAAACTGAATCATTATCAAAAATTATGCAAGAAATAGGTTCTGAAATTTATAAAAGAAGTCAAGCAAATCAAAATACTTCTAATGAAAATAATGATGAAAATAACAAAACCAACGAAACTAATGAAAACAAAGATAAAACTGTAGACGCAGACTTTACTGAAGAAAAGAATTGAGAAACTATTTAAATAGTTTCTTTCTTTTATTTTTATCTATTTCTAGTGATATTATGACTGAAGATTATTATAGTTTATTAGGCGTAAATAAAAACGCAACACAAGAAGAAATAAAAAAAGCCTACATGAATAATGTAAAAAAATATCACCCAGATTTAAATAAACAAGATAAGCAAGCAGAAGAAAAATTTAAAAAAATAAATGAAGCTTATGAAACTTTGAAAGACTCAGGCAAAAGAAAACAATATGATAGTTTTGGAAAAGATTATCAAAATTATAATAATTATCAAA
>CAZMGA010000018.1:2886-11761 GCA_964565725.1 uncultured archaeon
ATTATCAAAATTATAATAATTATCAAAGTTATAATAATTATCAATCTTATAATGCAAATGATTTTGATTTTGAAAGCATATTTAAACAATTTGGTTTTGGTTTTGATGATTCAGATAATCTATTTAGTAATAGAAGGCAAAGAAAAAACACATCTTCAGATTTGCAATATAATTTAGAAATTGATTTGGAAGATTCTTATTATGGTAATACTAAAAAAATAAAAATACCTACTCAAAAAACTTGTAAACATTGTAATGGTAATGGATCCGAACCAGGGCATTTAAAAATTTGCCCAAAATGTGATGGTTCTGGTAAATTAAAAAAAGTAGTTTCTAGTTTATTTGGACAAATGGTTACTATAGTACAATGTGATGCTTGTCATGGATTAGGAAAAATTTCAGATAAAAAATGTGAAGAATGTAAAGGTAAAGGTATTATATCTGGTGAAAAAATATTAGATGTGAAAATTCCTAAAGGTGTAGTTACAAATACAGTTTTAAGGCTATCTAAAGAAGGTTTTAATGAAGGTAATTTGTATATTAATATAATTGTAAAAAAACATCCTTATTTTTCAGTTCAACAAGATGATATTTATGTTAATGAAAACATAAATTTGTTAACTGCTTTAAATGGAGGAGAAATTAAAGTTAAAACTATTAAAGGTTTTGCAGATTTAAAAATTCCTGCCGGTACTCAAAATAATACTACTTTTAAAATGAAAGGTCTAGGTATGCCAAATTTAAATTCTTCAAATTATGGCAATCAATATGTTAAAGTAAATATTGAAATTCCTAATTTAACTAAGGAACAAAAAGAACAAATAGAAGAAATATTATCCAATACTAAAAAACAAGAAAAATCCAAAAAAAAGAAAAGTTTTTTTAGTAAAAATTAATTATATATTTTTAATTTAAAAATAAAAAAAATTAAAGCCAAAGGCTTTAATTCATATCTAATGAAGGTTCTTCTAACAAATTATCTAATTCTTTTAAAGTATTATCTATCTCTAAAATATCTTTGTTTATTTGATCTTCTAAAGATAAATTTTTCAAATCATCTGATATTTGTTTTTCTTCATTAGTTATATTTTGCAAGTCATCTACTTCATCGAAATTATCTACGTTTTTGTTTGAAACACAACCTGCTAAAAATATTGTTGCCATTAATGCAAAAATTAATACCACAAAAATATATTTTCGCATCTATTCACCTTTTTCATTATTATATGCAACTAATAATTTTACTAAATCTGTTCTTACTTCGTGGATTTTATCTTTTACTTCTTTTAAAATAACATTAATTTCAGAAACATTTACATTTTCAATAGATTTTAATTCTACTTGTTTTTCTGTAATGTATATTTTTAGATTTGCTAATTTTTCAGAAACTGTTTTTAATTGAGAATTTAATTCTTCATTATTTAAATCTGAAATTTTTTCTTCTAAGTTATTTAAAGTAGTATCCATTTTTTCCAAAACATTTTTAGTGCCTTCTAAATACATACTTGAAACAAATATTTTTCTTTTATGTTCTGAATTTTTCCAAACATTTTGAATATTTTCAATAGTTGTTGTAATTTCTTCCTTTGTAGAATTTTCATCAATTAATGCAGCAAATTCTTGAACTTTAGTTATTTGTTCATTTATAAAATTTTCATCAACATTTTTTGCATTTTTCAAACTTTCTAAATGTTTTATCATTTTATCTGCAACAACTTGTACGTATTCTAATGTTAATTTTTTTCCCATATTTGAATCTAACATTTCATTTAAATCTTTATGTTCTTGTCTTTTTTCTTCCCATGTTAATTTTTTATCATTATATTTTTTTAATCTTTCTTCCATTTGATCTTTAAACTCATTAATTTTATTTTGTATTTTTTCTTTAGACATGTTTAATCTATTTTCCAAATATTTGTATCCATTAGCATCTATACAAACATTATTTTGAAAATTGCCATCGTTCATACAAGTTTCTTTATTCATAAACTTGTTTTTTATTTGATCTTCATTTGGAAATGCAAATATTAATGAACTTAATAATATCATTCCAAATAAAACTGAAAATATATTGCTTATTCTCATATTTTTCCCTCCTTGAATTATATAAATTCAATTAATAAAGATTGGAAACCATATATAAATTTATTTGGAAACTGTAGGAAACTATGTTGATTTTTGCCCATTTTTCAAATTTAATTAGTACTCTTATTTTTCAAAATAATTTTATTTACTTTCCCTACTCTTTTTCTTTCTATTAAATCTTGCCTTTCTAATTTATTTAATATCTTAGATAAATGGCTTTTTTTGAGGTTTAATAAATTAGCAATTTCTTGTTGTGTTAAATTTTTGTTTTTAATTAAATTTAATATGTTTTTTTGTGTGTTATCTAAAAATTTTAAATTTTTGTTTTTAGCAATATTTTGTTTTTTATAATAAAAATATATACCTAAAATAATTATTAATAATACAATGGAAATAATTAATCCAAAAAGAAAATTTAAATATTTTGTTTTATTTTCATAAACTAGATATAAAATAAAATTTTCTTTTGTATTATAAATATATTTATCATTATCTATTGAATAATCTGAATTTATTTTCAAAACTTTAATATCTGATTTTATACTTATTTTTGTTTCATCCAATATTTCAAAATCCAAAGTTTTTTCTAAGGTATTTTTATTTTCTAAAAACTTTGTACCTTTATATTTTAAAATTAAAGTACCTTTATTGGAATAAACATAAAGTTTTGAATCATTAATTTTATAATTCAAGTCAGGTAATCCTTTAATATAAATTAATTCTTGAAAATCAGGCAAATACATTTCAAAATTAGAATTATAATAAATAGTATAATCTATATAAGGAGTAAAATTATGGACGTCTACAAATATTTCATTATTTGCAAATATTAGTGGTAAATTAAATAATAAAAATATAAATAATAAAAACTTTAAATTATTACTCATAATTATATAAAAATAATTACATTTAAAAATAGTAATTGTGGGCTTAACTTTATGAGTTAAAAAATAACTATTTATAAACATTTCTATATTTATATTATATATGATTGAGAGAAATTATTTAGATTATTTAATTAAAGGATTATTTTTATTTTTTTCTGTATTTCTAATTCTTTCTATAGTAAATGCCTATAATTTGAATTATGAAATTTATCCAGAATCTAATAATTTAACCTTACAAAGTAATTCTAACTATAGTTTAAATGTTTTTTATAAATTAAATACTACAACTCCATTAAACTTTAGTTTTGATGTAATTTGTCCAGAAGGGATTGAAGTAAATAATATTACTAATATAAAATCCTATTTAGCTTTTAAAATAAAATTAAATTTTAGAGTAAAAGATATAAAGGAAGGAAGTTACCCTATAATTTTAAGAACTAAAGTTTTATATAATGGAAAATTAAATGTAAGAGATACAATTTTAAATTTGAATGTTGAAAAAAATTCTGGACAAATATTCTTTTCATCTGATTTTAGAAATGATTTACCAGAATTAGAATTGATAAATATATCTCAAACAAATTTTATAATAGATTCTAATTCAAGTACTTTTTTTCAATTTAATTTAAAAAACTTAGGTTCTGCTAGTTCATATATTTTGGAATCTGAAATTAATTCTTTAGACAAAAATAAAATTAATATAATTTACAGTGAAAAAATATTTGATTTACAAAATAACGAAAGCAAAACTGTTTTAATAAATGTTGATTTTAATAATTATAATTTAGAATACACATCTATTGATTTTTTTGCTATAGAAAATAGTACTAATAAAAAATATTTTTTAGGTAGAGTGAATTTTGTTTTAAATATTCCTAAAATAGATGTTTTTTATAACAAAGATTTAAATTTAATTTTAATTACAAATAATGGTTTAGATAAAGTAAATTTAGATTTAAATAATAATATATATTCTGAAAATGTAAACTTGATTCCTGGGCAAATATTAACAATAAATTTAGACGAAAATATTATTGACTACAATGTTTCTATGAATAATAAATTAATTTCTAGTTTTGTATTTGAAAAAGAAGATAAATTTTTAGATGCTAAAAAAAATAAAGATTTAAACTTTTCAGGCGTTGCTGGATTTTTTTCTTTAAGTGAAGGTTCAATATATTTTGGAATTACAATATTAATTTTAATAATATTTATTTTAATAATTAGAAAATTATTTTTTACAAATAGTATTTTTGGGAAATCAATATCAGTTAAAAATATTAAATTGTAATTTTTGATTTTTTTTTAAATTAAACTATTTTTTTACCTGTAAAACAATCAAACATAATTGTTTCTTTTGTATCTAAATTGGTAATTAAAAACTCTGGTTTTAATATAGTTTCTATTTCATCTATTTTTATAGTATCCCACAAAGTACCTAAAATATTTCTAACGGTTTCAAATGTTGCTTTACTATCTAAAATATCTTCTTTATTTATTGGTTCTTCAATTAATTCTATTTTTTCAAAAGAACTTAATAATTTGTGAATTGGATTAGTAGTAATTTCTAAATTTTTTATTAAAAAGTATACGTTTTTTATACCTCTTTTTTCTTTTCTTAACAATCCCAAACTAATAAATCTTTCCATAGTATTTTTTAATTTTACATCTCCAAATGAAAATTTATCTTTTAAATAATCATTATCAAAGCCTTTTTTTTCTGGCAAGTGCAATAATATTCTTATATCATCCGCTTCCAAAGTTCTTAATATATTTAATCCTTCTGAATAAGCAAAATTTTCTCCAACAAAATGAATAAATTCTAATTTTACAGTATCTATATAACAAGAGTTCTTTACAAAGCTTCCATCTTTTTTATGTGATCTATAATTTACTTTAAATATTGGTCTATATACGTGATTTATATTAAAATTCATCCAACCCAAACTTCTTTTTACCAGTCCTGTAATTTCTTCTTCGTCTACTTGTGGTTCTACAATTTTATATGATATTTTTTCTTCAACAAATTCTGCATCATCTTCATCATTTTTAGGCATGAAAAATTTACCTTTGTTTTCTGTAATTCCATTGTTTAATAAATTTTTAATAAATATTTCATATGTAATATCTGTTTTATATTTCATATTCATGATTTTTAATAATGTTTTTAATGAATGTTCATCTAATTCTTCAAATTGTTTTAATTTATGTTTTGTAATACTCATCATTAATTCTATTACTTCTTCTTTTGTAAATTCTTTTTGAGTTTCATTTGTTTGTATTGCTCTACCTTCATGTTGACTCATTCTTGGTCTTACAGTCATCACAAAAGCTCTAGAAGTTGTTTCAACTCTATCTGCTAAAATTGGAATTCCTACACTTAATTGTTTTATAAAAGAAGGATCTTTGAAATTTTTAGGAACTACTGTTGGCATTCTTTTAAATACTGCTTTAATATCATCATCAAATACTAATTTATAAGTTATTAAAGTACCTACTTGTGATAAAACTCTTGAATCTATTGCTGAAGGTTGTTGTGTTGCTATTACTAAAGAACAACCTGGTTTTCTTCCTTGTTTTACATATTCTATAATTGCTTTAGATGCTGGTGTTGCTAAAGACCCCGAAGGTATTAATGTGTGCGCTTCATCTAAAAATAACCATGTTGGTGGAATATCATTTTCTAAATCAATTTTTAAATTCGATGAAAATTCTTTTGTAGATTCTTTTCTTGAATTTACTTTTCTTGCATTTAAAACTCTTCTTGCTAATATTCCTACTAATAAAGCAGAAACATTTTCATCTAAAAAACTAGTATCTATAATTGTTAATTGTCCAGGTACAGATAATTCCATTAATGGAGTTCCTCTTTTAGAAAAAATTCCCCATGTTTTTGCAGCCTCAAATCTAGAAACTAAAGCCCTTATAGATTCTTTTCTATAACCTTTTTCTTTAGAGTTTAATTCAGCATCATTTTCTAAACAAAAAATTATATCATTTATATCAAAATTATCTTCTTTTGGTTTAAATAACAACCCTTTAGTAGTTCTAAAACCATCTCTTACTTTTTTAATTACTTTTTCTAATAACAAACCAGATGGAGAAAATCTATCTATTGTAAAAGTTAAGGCCCAATCTTCAGATGTTAAAAATGCGGGTTGTATAGTAATAACAGAATCATAAGTTTCTTTAGGTATTTTTTCTGTGGCTCCTTCAGGTACAAAAACCATAACATTATTCAAGCCTTTAGGTTTTAAATTATAATTTTCTAACATTTCAATTTCTTTTTCTTCTTTATTAGGGTATTTCATAGACCAAAATACACCTATAGGATCAATCACTATTTGCCCTACATTTTTATTTTTTAATGCTAATTCTTCAGCAATAACTCCTAATATGTATGATTTACCCGAACCTCTTGATCCACATACAAAAAAAACTTGTGGGTCTAAAGAATCAAAATAAATATCTTTTTGAGGGTAATCATCATTAACTTTACCTAAATATAATGTTCCTTCTTCACCATATTTTTTTAAAACTGATTTTTTTCTACCCACTATTACATGATTAGTTTCTGGATTTTCTAAAAAAGTTAATTCTGCTTTTTCTACAATTTTATTTTTATTTATTTTTTCTTCTTCATTTTCAACATCATCAGAAGCTTCGCTTTCATTTTCTTTTAAAGAATTTTCTTCTTCATTTAAATTATTGTTTTCTTCTAATTCTTCTTCTTTTTCAACAATATGTTTAGAATCTTCATTTTTTTCATTATTATCTGTATTTAAAGTGTCAAATATATCAAACATAATTTATAAACAATGCAAAAATTTATATTTAATTCTCTTTTATTTATATTAATGAATAGATATTTTAATAATAAAGGTCAAGCAGATACTGTTTTTGAAGTTTTAATTGCAGTAATACTATTAGGTTTTGTTTTAACTATGGGTATTTATGCAATGAATACATTGTCTAATAATAAATGTTCTAAAACTATTGATTTAAAATTAAATGAATTAGTATCAAATATTGAAATATCTGCATCTGGTACATTAGTGTCTAAAGATTTCTTTTTTAGAATGGATAATTGTTTTGGAACTCAATATTCTGTTCAAATGCAAAAACAAAGTGGAGGTATGTGTAGTTCTTATTGTTTAGGCTCTACAGATTCATGTTATCTTTTGAAATATGAAAATCCCAAAGATAAAGTTTCACAAGTTAGATTTAGTTGTATTAATATATCTCCATCTTTACAAATAAATCCTACGAGTTGTGGAGAGACTATAGGTAATAATAATAATGTTGATTTTAATAATGGTGAATATAATATTACTAATAGTGCTTTTTCTACAGGTAGTACATTACCATATATTTGTATTAAAAAGGTAGATTCATAATGATTGATTTTATTTTATCTAAAATGGGTATATTAATGTTCGCAGTTGCTTTTGCAAGCACTTTATTAATATTTTCCGCTTCAATTAAAGAAGTTTTTTTATCTGATGAATCAATTCAAATAAGTAATTTAGTTGCAAAACAAATAAAATATATGTCCGAATCTGAAAATTTATGCTCTTCTAAAAGAGTTTTATTGCCAAAATATATTGATATATTTGGATTATCTTCAGGTTCAAATTCAATTTATTACATTATGAATATTAGTAAATTAGAAACTGATGATGGATCTAATTTTGTTGTTTTTAATATGAGAGATAAAAGAAAAAATAAAATGATTGCATTAGAGAGTTTTAGAACAAACGCAAATGTTTGGTTTTATAATAATGATGCAATAATAGAATCCGATGTAAATATAGATCCCACAGAATATAGGGCAATTTATTTATTGAAATATGTTGCTTCCGAAGATAGTATATTAAAAGACAATTTAGTTTTTGTGCCTTGTAAATTTGAACAAGGTAAACCAGATGGGGGGTATAAAGATTGTTATGATAAATTAGCTAAAATTAAAACTGACCCCGAATACGCTAATAAGTTTTATTGTGTGCCTACATCTGCATCTAATGATGGTGATGTTGATGAATAAAAAAGGTTTTATTGGTTCTATAGGAGATGATTTACCAAGTTTAATTCCTACCTTTTTTGCAATATTAATTTTTTTTACAGGTGTTGCTTTTGCATTTAACGCTATTAATGATAAAAATGATTATTTAAGTACTTATTTAGATTCTTTAACAATAGCAAAATCAGCATTAGGTGATGGTTCATTTTCAAGTTATGATGATTTTATAAACACCTCTAAAGATTTAACAGTAATGTCAAATTATATTTTTGGAGTTGTTTATCCTTTGACTACAATAAATTTGGATGATATTTTTGAAGATAAAAGAAAATTTTTTATTACTGAATTTGATGAAGGTTTGGCTTTGTATTTTAATGATGGAATATATAAAGGAATAAAAAAATCTAATAATCAATTTTCAGATATAAATGATTCTTCTGATTATAATGTTTATTTAGTTACCAGTGAAAATTTAAAACAAGATGTAGATAATGATTTTACTGAAGTGTTAGAAAATTTAAAAAATAAGGAATTTTTTCAATATGTTTATCCTGTAGAAATTTATACTACTAAAGGATTTTTAACTGCGTATTTAGTTATATTTGTGTGGTAATATGTTTAATAATAAAGGTCAAGCAGCATCAACAGATGCATTATTTTTTTTAACAATAGTTTCTGCAATATTTACTCTAATTGTTGGATATTCTTTAACTTATGGTAATGATATTACTTCCCAAGCCGATAATTTATATAAAAAAATTTATCATCAAACTGCATTAAAATCATTTTATATTGCGGCACAAGGAAGAGATGGAAATAATTTTTTAGATGCAAATATTTCTGATTCTATAGCTACAATGTTAAAAGAAGATTATGGTTTAAA
>CAZMGA010000019.1:0-11088 GCA_964565725.1 uncultured archaeon
GAAAAAGGATAAAAAAGATGAAAAGAAAAAAGATAATTTAAATTTGGATTTAGATTTAGATTCAGGATCAAATCAAAATGAAACTACAGATGATGATTTTGAATTAAATTTGGACTTAAAATAATTAAACTAAATATGAATTTACCGCATTCGAATAAATAGTATATGACTCGGGGTTATGAACATTTTGATTAGTATAAGAACCATTAAAAACAGTATTTAATATATTATCATACACATCAATATATTCATCAATTAAATTACCTTTTTGAGATTTAACCCAATCATTTATTGCTTTTCTAGTAGATATATTTTTGCCAGGAGTTATAGACAAAGCAATAACTTTTGTATTATTTTTTTTTGCTAAATTATATATTGCTGTTAAATTTTTTTTAACGCCAGATATATTTATAGAAGTTGATCCAATATCATTTGCACCACCCATAACAAAAATATAATCATATTTTTTTCCTGAATTATATTCAGCAGTTAATTTATCTAACATCCATTTAGTGCTTTTTCCAGATTCTGCAATTTTAGTAATTTCGTATTTAGATTTATCATAAATATTATTTAATTTAGGGTAATAACCAACAGTGATAGAATCTCCTAATAAAAGTATTTTAGTTTTTTCATTAGTCGTTTTTACTGTTTTTGTTTTATTTAAGAAAAAAAAATCATATATAGAATTATAAAATTTAGGCCAATTAAAATTACTAGAACTAGAAGATGATTTTTTCCACACATTGTAATCATTATTAGAAATTTCTGCTAATCTTGTTTCATTATTTATATTAAATTCAATATATTTAGAATCTAAAGATGCTTCACAAAATAATTTATCCCAACCATCTACTTCAATATAAACAAAAAAATCATTTACTTTATTTATTTTATAACTGGAAGAAGTATCCCCAACTCTTTCATTATATTTTTTATTTAAAATGATTTTATCATCATATTCAGAAGGTTTAAGTAAATAAGTTTTACATTGAGTTGTAGTACCTATTGTACCTTTAATATATGTAGAATAGTTATCTAAATCATCTAATTTAATTAAATCCTCATCAGTAATTTTCAAAATTTTTCCTTGTGAAAAACCAGTTTGACAAACAGCTTTACCATATTCATTAACAATTACTATTTTTCTGTCATCTTCAGAAATATTAGCTTTATAGGGTTTTACAGATTGATTATACCCATATGTTCCTTTAAAATTAAAACCTGATAAATCATTATTAATATTACATTCTTGAATATTTAGAGGATCAAATCTATAAATATAAAATCCTTCTTTATTACTTTGTGTTTCAAATTTTATACATCTATAATGTATTTCTAAATTATTTTTAATTTTAAAACACATATAATTATTATTTAATTTATTAGATTGACTTGCACTACAAACTTCATTATTAGAATTCCAAGGATAAATTACAGTATAATTATTATTAGTATTATTTATTTTATACAAAACATATGGCGGACCAACATTTTCATTAAAATTTTTAAAATTTTTAAATTCTCTAGTAACTATAAAGTCAGATATATCTAAATCATTTCTATAATTACAGTCCCAAATATCTAAAGAGAATACAAAAGAAAATGACAATATTGTTAACAAAACTAAAAAAATATAATTTAATTTATTAAAACTCATAAATATCAACTTAATCCCGTAGATTTCAAATCATTATTATATGCTAAAATAAATGGAGAATTATTTTTTAATGTTCTATGATCACTTAAACCAATATAACCCCAATCAAAACCACTTCTAGGATCACCTTTTGCAGCTAATTCAAAATGTGCAATAACAGCAGTATCTGAAATATCTTTTATTAATCCTCTATCTTTTATATCTTTTAATAATTTCTTTAAAGATTCATGTTGTTTTAATGTGTAAGGATAGCCTCCAAAATTTATACAATGTCTTAAATCTATAGCTATTGAAAGAGTATTTATAAGAATATCTTTACAACTTTTATCATTTGTTTTACAACCCGCATGATTTGCACCATAATCTTCAGAAACTAATTTAAAAATTTCTCCAGAACAACCTATATAATAATGACTTGAAGTTTTTCTTGCGTCCCAATCATGAATACAATTATTTACCGCAACATCATCAGTATAAGTAGATTTTTCCCAACCACCATCGTGTAAAACTACAAAACCATATGCTGCTCTTTTAGTAGTGTTTTTAGCAATTCTTTTATCATCAAAATATTTAGTATTAACCTTAATATAATTAGTTTGTAAAGGCATTACAGAATCTATAGATATTAAATTTTTAGATAATTCAGGTCCTAATTTTGTTGTTATAGGTTTAGGTAATGCAGAATAACTTAAACATTTTTCTGATTCATTATTTAAATAATTTAAATACTCAGTCCAATACAAATCAATAGATTGATTTTTACTTTGATTTCCTTTACATTTATTAGTATCTGGTATATTTCCAGAACTATCTACACAACCAGGGCCCACAACATAAGATTTTACTGTTAATTCTAAATCTTTTTTGTTAGTATAAATAGAATATAATAAAGAAGCTTGATACATAATAGATAGTTCTGCTTTTGTTCTAGGATCTTTGTTTAATATCCCTTTACCATCATATAATAAACCACCTTCTTTTTGATACATTTTTCCAGTGTTACAAGTTAAGTCATACAATTCATTAAAATTTTTAATATTTAATTCTTTAAAATCATCACTATTAAAATTAAATACACTTGAAAATTCAGAATATTTTCCTTTAATAATATTTTTAGTAAGATCACAAAAAGTTTCAGGCTTAAGTTGTCCCAAACCAACAGCATAACTTTGAGAAACAATCATAGGATTAAATCTAGATTCTTTATATGTTTGTGCAATTAAATTTTTTGCATCCATTTTACCATTAGTTTTTTGTTTTAATATATCTCCATATTTAATAAATAAATCTTTATAATGAGTACAACCTATAAGTGGCTGTGTTGCGTTTGTTGAATTGGAAGATGAAGTACTTGTAGGAATTGGAGCCAAAGTATTAGCCCCACTATTGTCAATTAAACCATCTGAAATATATCCTTTAGTTATATTTTCAGTATTACAAAAGTTTTGTAATATTTTGTTAGATTCTAATTCTTTAACAGTACCAATATATTTATTTTCATTATTTGGATCTACAGTTAAAATCATAGTATAATAATGATTTCTAACAAAATTATCTGGCAATATAAATTCAATACTTTTTGCAGAATTAAAACTTTCTTTAGTCATAAGTTTAGATGTTCCTTTATATGCTAAATCTGCTAATACTCCTGCAACTGCACCTCTTAACATACCTTTTGCAAAATTCCATATTTTTGTTCTTGTCAATGTTTTTGATTCTACATCTTTAATCAAAGCTTTTAAAGCATCATCATCTATATCGTCTACAACAGTAGCTGGTGGTGTATTAGGTAAATTTTTAATTTTTAATTTTAAAACATCTCTTTCGGCTTGTATTTTTTTAATTTCAGTATCAATTTTTAAAAAATCATCATTTAATTGTTTAAGATTAGGACAAGGTGGTGTTTTTCCCATACAAGCTTTTATTTGGTTTGTTAATTGACCTTTCTTTGGACCTAATTTTGTTGTTAATTCTTTATTTATTTCATTAATTCTTTTTACATCTGAAGGATCTGGTGTTGATGCAGTTCCTGGAGTAGTAATTGTTTTAGGATTTCCAATTCTATCCCAAGTATCCTTATTAGTTAAATTTATTTTTTCATCTATAATTTTAATAAGATCATCCAAACTGCTTTTATATTGTTTATTATGTTTGTTTATTACTTCTGCAAATTTTGGATCTGTATTATAAAACTTTTTCAATAATTCATTTTTACTTGTTACATTATTAATTATATCTTTATTTGCAGGATCGGATAATTTTTTAACAAACATGTCTATAAATTCATCTGCAAGTTTATTTTGTGAATAAGTGCCATTAGCTAAATTTTTTACACTTGTATAACCTACTTCTGCACCTCTTACACCTGCATTTACTGTTGCACCTGTTGCAGCTGCCTCTAATTCATTTAAATAGGAAATATCTGTACTATCTTTTAAAGCTTTTTGAGCATCAGCAGAATCTTCATAATCTTCAAACATCCAATCAGTCAATATAAAATCATTTAATGAATCATGAACTTTATCTAAAGCATTTCTACTAGAATTTCCAGCATATACATTTAATCTATGATTTGCATAAAGTGTGGAACCTGCAAAAGATCCAACTATTACGCCACATTCAATACCTGCTTCAACCCATAATGCAGGACTCATAGCTTTTCCTTTAAAAGCTAATTCTGCAAGCATACAAACCCCTGCAGATACTCCACTAGATACTCCTACTCTCAATCCCAAACCTTTATTTAAAGTTTCTACTACTGCTTTAGTATTATTTGCAGCACAATAATTATTAGAAACTTTACCACTAAAAGAAATATTTTTATTTTGTGCTAATTTATTTAAAACTTCACAACTGTTTATTCCTTCTTTTTCTCCTTCCCAATAAATTAAAGCTGAATAATTCTTATTACTTAAATCTGAATTTAATATACCTCCTAAATAGGCTTCAGGAGATACTCCACAAGGTTTAAATTTAACAATTAATTGTTTTTCTTCACCATTTGTAGGTGTAAAAATAATTTTCAAAGGTAAGTTTTCCGAGTATGAAATTGCTTTATTAGGATCAGTAAAATTAACTCTTAAAACATATTCTTTAGTAGAAGCATTTACAAATGAAACATCATTTACTTCATTACCTATACTATCAATTATTTTTGCAGAATAGCCTTCCATTTGTGCAGGATAAAATGAAAATGAACCATAACCTGTTTTTGTCCCAGATATTGTAAAAGTACAATCTATATCACCATAATCTACATTTAAAACATTACATCCTTTTAATTCATATTGTCCAGTAGTAGAATCTGATGGAGATACTACTTCAAATTCATTATTTTTTGCATTATAACAACCAGTAAAATTTCCTTGTAATGCAGATTTAATTACATTAACTAAATCCTTTTTATCTTTATCTTGTTCTAAATTGAAATTTTCATTAATTACTACTACTACATTATTATTATCAAATTTTAATTTGATTAGATTTTTTCCAACATCCCCTTTGGTTAAAAATAAAGTATTATCTCTATCATCCAATACTCTTTCTGTACCAAATAATTCTTTTGAAACAAAATCAGATAAAGGTTTAAAAGTATATTTTGTATCATAATAGACAAATGCAGGTTTAAAACCAAAAGCACTATCTGCTAAAATTGTAGTATCTAAAGGCAAAAATAAAGCAGCATTGTTTACAGTTCTTTTACATTCTTCTGTATTTTCCTTTTCAAATTTAACTATTATACTATAATTATCTGATTGTGCTATGTTATCAACCACATTAAAAAAACCATTTAATGTTACAGTATATTTTCCACAACCTTTAAAATTTGGTTCAATAAATAATACATTATAATTTGAAGTAGATTTCATATTTTCAAAAGAATAATTATTAGGCAAAATATTTACTGTTTTTAAATTAGTTTTTATTTTTTCTAATAAAACATTATTAAAATATTCATTACTCAAATTATCTTCCATTAAATATACTACAAATGTAGAATCTTCTACCCCTATATTTCCAAATTCACATTTTGATTCAGCACAAGTCTTTATATCTTTAGAATTCACAGCCAATTTATTTTTATATTCTTTAACATAACCATTTACTTTTTGAGATATAAATTCAGATGCTAATTTTCCATCACAATAAGCATTACTACAATCCATAGATTTTGCAACTTTAGGATATAACAAAGATGTATCTTCGGAAGTATCACAATCTTTAATTGTTTTTTTAGTTGTAGGTTCTTGTGAACTACTTACTGCACTATCTCCAAATTTAAATTCGTAATTTATTTTTTTAGCATATGTTTTGTTTGTAGATAAGCCTCTTGCAAAAACATCTATAACTGAAGAATCATCTTGTTTTTCTTTAACAGCTACAACAGATTTTATTTCTGTTCTTTGCCCTGGTGTTAAAACTAAATTATTAGAACTTAATGTCAAAATATTTTGTGTAGATACATTTTTAACAGATGGTAAATTTAATCTAACAGATTCTGCACAATTATTTATTACTACAATGTTTGAAGTAGTAGCATTTATATTTAATTTTGTACTTTTAAATTTTAATATATTTTGAGTACCATTAGCATAAAATTCAACACATGTTGATGAGGATATTTGTGCAAATAAAGGTACATACTTAACTATTTGTGAATTATCTGCAACACTTGTTCCTTTTACTACCAAAACATATTCTGCAAAAGCACTATCAAAACTTAAACCTTCAACACCAAAAGATATTATTGAATTCATTCTTTGTTGTGGCCCCAATATTTGCAAATTAGTAGGTCTTGGTAAAATTTTCATTGCTACATTAGTTTTTTTAATTTGTGTTGTTCCATCCCAATTAGTAAATGGATAATCATTACCTAAAATAAAACTATCAGGATTATAAAAATTAGAAACTGTTGAATTTCCAATATTACTTAAACCCATAGCATTTCCACTAGTCATAGTTTGATCTATATAATTATTATATTGCTGTGCGGATATTGTAATATTTTTTAAATTAGTAGTGCCATTATTAAAAATTGATAATACAACTGAATTTAATTGACCAGTAGTAATATTATGTAATTGACTTGGTGAAACACTAATTATTAAATCTCCAAAACTATGAACTAAATTTAAAGTAACAGGTAATTGTTTTTGGAAATATTCTGTATTAAAATTAATAAATGCTTCTACATTTACATTTGAAGAAATTAATGATTTTAAAGAGAAAGTATATTTTACTAATTTAGTATCTCCTTTTTTTATAGAAGTTGTTGGTATTTGTAAATCAATTATTTCTGCTAAATTTACGTTTGATCTTAAAACTAATTCTGGATTTAAATTAGAAATGTCAACTTCACAATTATTTTGTATTTGAATTTCACCAGCCACTTTTTGATTTACTCCATCATACAAAATCAAAGGCAATTTTGAAGGGTTTATAGCCAAACAAGATGCATCCAAATTACTATTTGCAACGTAATTTATATGAATTACTTGTCTTACTATTTCTCCACCATCTATAATACCGGTCAAAGCAATATCTTGATCTCCATAAGCCAAATCATTTTCATCATAACTTACATTTACTATAATTTTAGAAGTTTTACTAGACATCAAATTAGTAGTAGAAATTCTATAATCTATATTAAAATTAGTAGCATCATCTCTCATTATTTCTAAACCAATGTTCTTTAAATTAAATTTAGAAATATTTTTAAAAGGAATTTCATAACTTCTTGTTTTCATACCAACAGGTATTTTTATTTCAATTTCTGTATCAACATCAAATACACCAGTTCTAGTAATTAAAAATTGACCACTTGTAGAATTATGTCCTGTAGCCGAAACTTTATAATTATATATTCCGGATGGTAATTCATTAATCACATATTTTCCGTTTAATCCTAAATTATTTGTATTATTACCTTCTATATATTGTATTACAGCATTATCTGAACTTACAAGATTTATTTTAGCATTAGAAATTTTGTTAGAACTATCAGAAATATCAAAAATAATTTGTTGACCTATATTGAAAGTATTTGCATTTAATTTTACTGTTAAAGGTTTTTGATTTTCAATATTAAAATTAAATTCTTTATTCATATTTAGTTCTTTAGAACTCATCAATATATTTCCTACACCCACATCATTAGTTCTAAAATATAATCTATATTTTTTATGTTCTCCTTTTAAGATTGACAAAGGAATATTCAAAGTGTTAAAGTTTAAATCTAATGGTGAAAAATTAACTACATCATTACTAATATTATTTAATAATAATTTGTTAGTATTGTTATTTGTATTAAAATCAATATTAACATTTAAAGTTTCCAAAGCATAAAAATCAAAATCTAAAGCGTAAGTTTCATTTTTTATTGCTGAAAATGAATCATATTTTTTAAAACTATCAGAATATGAATAAGAATAACATAAATTTTGATTACAAGCAAACAAATCAGAAAAAACATTTATTGTTTCTTTTTTTGTTAAAGAATATAATCTTAACAATTTATTAGAATTTATTTCTGTATTTGGTTCACTATGATAAAGACCATCAAAAGAATTTACTCTATAATCTATATTGATATTTTCTAAATCTTTTGCATCATCTAATTTAATTTTTACTTTAATTTCACTTAAACCTTTAGGATTATTAAAATACAAATTAACCCATTTATTTTTTATCCCGGGTCTTCCAAAAACTTTCAAATCTTTTACATTTGATTCTGTTGAATTTGGATTATAATGTAAACCATATTCTTTTATAGAATTAGATGAAATTACAGAATTAATACTATAAGGCAAGGAAATTATAGGAGTATCTTCTCCAACTCTAATATGTACTTCCCCTTTATCTTGATTTCCAGGCCAAATTACAGTAAATTTTAAAAAATAATAATTACCTAATTTAACTCCATTAAGTTGATTTCCTTCTAAATCATAAACACCATCAAAACTTATTTTTGGATTTTTAGAACGTTCAAATTCATTTAATAAAACTTCCATTTCTTTTTCAACAGTCATTATTTTAGAATAAGATTCGTCATCATAAATTACATTTATTTCTACTTCTTTTGAACCGTTAGGATAAAATTCTATATTTCCTTCTAAAGTATTTCCATCAAATAATTTTGTATTTCCTGACAATATTTGAACTTGTGCATTTTTTAATGGGTCTCCCAAAACATCATAAAAATAAACTTTACTCACATCTTCATTAGGAGTCATAACTAAAGAATAATTAGTTTCACCAGCGTTTAAGTCTAAATAATCTGACCCATATAATTTTTCACTTTGTGCACTAACCAATATTTTTTTATTAGCTTCTAAATTAAAAAATAAAGCGCCAGAAATAGATGTTTGTGTTTTTGTTAAATAAATAGGCAATGGAACATCATCTTCCATATAATATGCACTCACTTGAGATTGTACTGGTTTATTATCTATATCTACAGTAAATAATTGTAATCTTGCAATATTGTTAGGAGCCATTTTAGTTAAAACAATTGTTAATTGTTCTGTATTTGGGGTAATAGTTTTTACAGATGGAAAATAATTTCCAAATTCAGCAGTAGAAACATAACCACTTCTTTTTACATCTAAACCATTAAAATCTACAATTCCAAAAGCGTTAGTTATTTGTGTTGAAATTAATAACCCATTATCAGAATATAATGCAACATTTACACCTACTAATTCTTTATCTGTTTCATCTTTAACAATAACTTTTAAAGAGGTCCCACCAATACTTAAATTAATATTTATTGATTCTGCATCAGAAGTTAATTTTAAATTTCTACCATAATCTTCTGAATCCCATGTGATATATCCAGTTTTACTAACAACATATCTTACTATTGTTCCTTTCGGTATATTTTCTAATGCTTTTCCTTCATTATCAGTATAAATTTCAGAAAGTTTTTGTTGTGTTTTTGAATTATATATTGTTATTAGCACATCTTTCAAAGGTTGATTATTAGAAGAAATATTAAAATTAATTGTTCCGGATTCTCCATTAGAAATTTCTTTTGGTTCTAAACCTAAATCTTTTAAGCCATTACCCGAAACACTTATTTGGTCATATAAATGATATCCATCTTTACTGATTATTACTTTTAAAGGTTGATTTAAAGGCACATCTGTTAAATTTACATTACCAGATTCATCAGAAACACCAGAAAATAATAATGTGCCATCATCAGAAAAAATATTTATATCCGCATTAGGTACAAAGGTATTATCTTTATTATCTAATAATCTAAAAGTCATTGAACCAGTTTCCAAATCTTTGCTTAAAACAAAAATTTGAGTTAGTTCTTTTGAAGAAATAACTATTTCTTCAGGTCCTACTAAATAATAATCTTCTAAATAAACATTAACTGTTAAAACATTTCCAATTTTTGTTTTAAATTTTATATTTTCAGAGCTCACTATTCCATTATAAACTACTTCTTCGCCAGATTTTAAAGTCAAAGTTATATTTGAAAGGGGATTTTGATCTTCATCTACAAAACTTAAAGACATATTTATTGTGCTATTTACTGAGAAAAATAAAATTAAAAGAACGATTGCTACAATTAAAATTAAAATTATTAAATTAAACCACATTGGTGGAATTCCATGATTTTCTAAAAAATCATTATATCTGTCAATAGGCAATCCTTTTTCTGATAAAAAGTCGCTCATAGCGTAATATTTTTCTTCTAATTTCGAATTAATATTTCTAAAAAAATCTCCAATCCCCATAAATATGCACCTTTCTAAATAATATTATATATATAAACATTTATAAAAACATTACAATAAAGGAGACAATAACCTAGCAAATGATTGCTTAAATTTAGTAAAAAAACTTTGTTTTCTCAAATCTACAATTTTTTGTTCTATTGTTTCATTTAAATCGTTTAAATAAATTTTTGTACAATTATCAGAAAATTTTGAATTAAAAACAAAAGCTGTAACTTCAAAATCTAAATCTAAACTTCTAGAATCTAAATTTGTAGAACCTATAGCAACTACATCATCAGAAATAACTAACTTATTGTGTAAAAAACCTTTTTGATATAAATAAATTTTAATTCCTGAAGACATTAACTCACTAAAATAAGTTTTAGTAGCCAAATCTACCCACAAACTATCTGATTTTTGAGGCAAAATAATTTTTACATCTACGCCTTTCAAAGATGCAGATTTTAATGCAAACAACAAAGTTTCATCGGGTATAAAATAAGGTGTTTGAATATACAACTTTTTTTCTGAATTAGTAATTAACGAAAATAAAACAAATTTATTATTTGACCATTTTAAATCTGGCCCAGATGGAGTAATGTGAATTACTGAATCTCCAAAATTATTTATTTTTGGATATAACTCTTTTGAATATATATTTTCCTTTTTAACAAAAGCCCAATCTTTAACAAATAT
>CAZMGA010000020.1:0-9384 GCA_964565725.1 uncultured archaeon
CCACAATCATTAAAAGTTAATAAATCATCAGGATTTGGACTTGTTGATTTTAAATAAGTTATTGCACTTTCATCCACCTCATAATCTGAATCACACGAAACTTCAAAATTTAGACTTTCAGCCCATTTTTCTGATTTTAATCCTACTGATGCATCAACACTTTCCTTTATTATTTTGTATTGATAATTATTTTGCCCAGTTGCAACAAATAAAGATGCATAATTATCATCTTCATTTAAAGTAATTGAATTATTATAATCAATTAATTTAAGTGGAATTGCTTTATCTTTAATTATAACATATTTTGCCTCTTGATAATCATCAATAGACGGAATTACTCCTATAGCCATAAAAAAAGCAGCTACCGCTAATCCCGCACCAGCTACCCATCCCAATCCAGGAATTTCTAATAAACCCATTATTAAAACTACTATTAACGCAGTTATTGCTACCGTTGAACCCGTCACAACAGAAGTAATAACCCCTGCATTAGTCATATCCTGAACATTATTTCCAAATAATAATTCCTCACCATCACCAATTTTTATTCCATACCCACTTTTATCATCTTGTTTTTTACTTTCAGCTAACAAATTTGCAAATGTATTTTCATTAGTTATACTTAATGCACCAGGTACATCCATATTATAAACTCTTAAAACATCTGAAACATAAATATCTTTATTTGAATTAGTTTCATCAAATATTGATGCCCCTTTAATTATAGTATCTTGCAACCTTTTATTTAATTCTTTAGAGTTTTCTAAATTAACATTTAAAAATGGATTATCAGAAAACATAAAATTGTTTGGCAAAGATGTTTGAACATTAGTTAAAATATTTTTTACTCTTTTATATGAATCCTCATCTTTTGTTTTACCATAAAGTTCTAAAGCATAAGCACCAGAGACATTAGGTCTATTTATTTTAATTGTTTTATTACCTTCTAAACTTAAAATTTCTTTTGAATATAAATTCTCTCCTACCCCTTCAAATGTAAATCCCACATAACCCTTATAATTTGTAGATCCTGAATTTAAATTATCGTAATATAAACCACAAGCTTCAGGTACTTTACCTTCATTATCTCTACAAATAGTAATATCTAAAGGCATATTACAGGTATTTTCTATTTGAATTTCAAATTGATTATCTGTATATAATGGATTAATATTTGTAGAATCAATTTCTCCTTTTACAGGTTCTAAAATTAAGGAATCAATTTCTTCACCATCTTTATTTTTTATTTTAATACAATCTTTAATATCCATTACTGAAACAGAAAAATCCAAAACATTAGATTCAACTTTTTTAATTCCCGATGATGTTTTTATTGCACCTAATAAACTTAAAGATAAGTTTGTATTTCCATATACTCCTTTTGGAGTAAATTCTATAAATCCATAATAAACATTATTTGTATTACCTTCCCAATTATTTACAAAAACTTTAGGGACAGAATAAATTAATTCTGTATTTCCAACAGAATTTAAAACAAAAGAATAATTGCCTAAACCTAAAGTACCTTTGTTATGTTTTAAAGTTGCATAAGCACTATTAAAATTAACTGGTGAAAAACTATTACCAATTTCATTTGAACTTTCAATGCCACAAGTATTGTAAACTATTATAGGTATTGACATAGCTTTAGATCCATCACTAACAAAATTAGTATTATCAGAATTAAATCCTATAACTAAACAATTATCTGCATTTGTAGGATAACCATCAACAATTAAATTTATTTCAAAAGGAACAATTCGAGTAAAAGATTTACCCTCAGTACTAAAATGCAAAGTTAAATAACCATTAATATTTTTCTTATTTGTAAGATCTTTAGCATAAACTTCATTTAAAGATGCTTTAAATAAATTATTTAATTCAGTTCTTGCTTCTCCTTCCAAAGTTGTAGAACCATCATAAACTAATTGCCTACCTTTTATTATTTTATTAGGATATGCATTTTTAATATAATTTTGCATCTCACTTATATCTAAATATCCAGAATTATTATAAGAATAATTATCTATAACCAAATCAGAGTATTCATAAACAATATCCGAAGCAGTATTATTTATTAAAGTCAAACTATCAAACCCTTCTTTTGTAGATGGATAAGATAAATTTACTGTTAATATTTCAGGATCAAAATCAAACATTTTTACAGAAACTTCTAAATCATGTTTTTTATTGTAATAAGAATTATATCCTTCTTTGGAAACCAATATTTGAATATAGGTACCAGCAACTAAATCTTCTGCTTTTAATTCACAGTTAACAACACCTAAATAATCAGTAGGCATATCTTTACAGTATTTAACTACAGAATAATTTTTTGAAGTTGGTTTTTTAATTTTAAATGTAACTAAAGCATCCTTTAAAGTATTATTTTCAGAAGTTACACTCACTTTAACATTTTGAGTAATTTCTGGCGCTAAAATTCTATCAGGAAATAATTTTACATTCATATCTTTTGATTCATTAACATTAAATAATAAAGACAAAGCAGGTTTTCCTTTAACAATTATTTTTTTATCATCATCAACAATTAAAAAATTCAAATATGATTCTTCATTTATTATAGATGTTAAAACCATTTTTCCAGAAATATATTTATTAGAATAAAAATTATCAAATAAGTATTTTTCTAAAATAACACCAAAATAATTTTCTTTATAATTTTCTTTTTCTGTATTTGGTCCAAAAATATTTAAATCAGAAATTCTCAAAAAACTTCTTTCAGAAACATTTTCTTTTACTACAGCAAAACTTTCACCTTCTGTCAGCGCATTATAAATTTGTAAATAACCATTTTTTATTTTACCATCAGAATCATTTATACCATTTAAAATATCAAAATTTAATTCATAAACATGTCCTGAGTTTAATAAATAAGATTTATCTTCATAAGTTTCAACATATAAATCGTCAGTTCTATCTAATAAAGTGTATCTTCCACAAAATTGGTCTGAATCACAAACTGAATTTGTGCCTATAGCATAACTTTTAGATTCTTTATATTCACTAATATTATCAACAAACAATTCCCAATTAAAATTTAAAGTATCATATAATTTAACACTAGAATCATCTTTTACCTTTATTTTATAAAATACTCTATAAATACCCCTATCATCAACATCAAAAAAAGATTTTGCAACTTTTGCTTCACCAGTAGTTAATATTTCTTCTTCTAAATCTTCATATAACAAATCAGATTCTGCAGAAGTATAAGAATTAATAATAAAAAATTTTTCTTGATCTACTAATTCATTATCCCCTAAATTCAAATAAAATTCAAAATCATCATCAATATCATTAATTAAAATATCAAAACCTAAGTAATATTCTTTACCAATTGTTAAAGACTCTTTTGAACTAGAACTTATTTTTGAAAACGCACCTAAAAATTCTACACTTGAAGAATCTTTATTAGTTAATGGTTTCATTTTAATATCTTCTTCCCAATTTTCATTAGTAAATAAAAGTCTCGCTTCACTCACATATTTATAATAATCATCGTCATCATCTTCTACAACATAATAAATTTGATGACCTGATTTAAAAGAAGAATAAACATTACCTGAAATATTAGTTATTTTAGTACCTAAATTTTTTCCAGCTTTATTATAAAAACTTACTTTTGCACCAACTAAAGGATCATTATCTTCATCAAAAATATTTAAATTAATTAAAGAATAACCAAAAGACATAGTTATATTCAAATCAATTTCAGGAATTTCACCAGCATTTGTTTGAGAGATTATAAAACTTTGACTAAAAGTTTCTGA
Organism: uncultured archaeon; assembly: GCA_964565725.1. Taxonomy (GTDB): domain Archaea; phylum Iainarchaeota; class Iainarchaeia; order Iainarchaeales; family 0-14-0-20-30-16; genus 0-14-0-20-30-16. The sequence continues at coordinate 3,792 of CAZMGA010000020.1, forward strand.
AAATCCATTATATAATCTTAATTTATAAACTCCTTCAGGAACTATAAAACTTGTTGCTCCATCTTCATCTGTATTATCAATATCGTATGAAATTAAATCAAATTGTGTTAAGTCATCAATCAAAAATACTTTTACATCTTCAACAGGATATAAATCTTCATCTAATACTTTTACATTTACTTTTGCTCTACTATATTCAGACATTTTTTTAACAAGAATTGTAAAATTAGTAGATGTACTTTTAATATCTAATTGATAATTAGATATAGGTGCTAAATCCTCATTATTTGGATTAAAATCTAAATAATAAATACCATAATCATAAACTGGCAAATCAATTTTATTATTGTTTACTGTCCCTTTATAGATTACTAAACCAGAAGAATTTTTTAAAGACAAATCACCTGACAAATTATAAGAGCTAGAAAAATTTACATTTACATATCCTTTTGTTGGTTGACTTAATTGAATTTTAATTTCTGTTAATTCATTTTCCAAAATTTCAATATTTACATAACTTGAAGCATTATCTTTAATAGCATAAACAGTATAACTACCAATTGGCAAATCAGAAATATTTGAAATACCTAAATTATTTGTGTTTGTAATATCTATTTCAGAACGTAAATCTTTAGAATCATAAACTTTTATTTTTACATTACTAATAGAAACACCTAATTCATTGACTACAATTACTTTTAAAGCTCCATTAGATATATTTCCTTTTAAGTTATAAGTTATAGGACTAAATTCTAAACTACATGCTAAATTTTCACAAATTTGACCTGAAGTTAATTTATAACCTTCTAAACTAGGGGTAAATATAATATTTCCACAATTAGAAGGAACTTCTAAATTAGCAACACTATTTGTTACAATTAAATTTTTTGAAAAATTAGTTTTATCACAATTAATTAATAAATCAAAATTTTTACTTAAATTAGAACCATCTATGTTTTGCATATAAACTGTAACGGGCATTAAAATTGTTTTATTTACTAAATTTATAGTTAAACTTTTTGAAAAATCATAAATATCTTTTTCAGTAGTATAATCTTCTAAATCTATTTCAGAAATAGTTATTGTTTTTGATTTTGGTAATTTTATTATTCCAAAACCTTCTTCTGCATATCCTTCATATAATTTGCCATCAACTAAAACACTAAAATTAAAATTATCTATTAATTGAATGCCATTATTTTGAAACGTAAAAGAAACATCAGTTTTAGGACTATAAAGTAAAAAAAACAAAACTAAAAAAATAATTAACAAAAATAAAACTAAAAAAAAGACCATTGAAGGCATTACTTTGTCAATTTTATCAGTTAATTTCTTTATTGGTATCTTTGTATCAATTTTATCTATTAAATCATAATATTTATCTTCAACTTTATAATAAAAATCCAAAAAACCCATAATAAATCTATTATAATATATAATTAAAGTATTTAAATATATGTTAGGAAGACTTTTTAAACAAAACAATGTGTTTTTATAAACTTTGAACTTTTTTTATTAATGTTAAAAATTAATTATAATAAATCCATTAATTTATGTTTAAACGAGTTAAATTTATCTTTAGATCCTATATCTAAAAGTGCCATTTCAGACATAAATTTTGTGTCTCACGCCCATAAAGACCATATAAGTAAAAACACAAAAGAAAATTCCATATATTTTGGTACAAAACCTACTTTAGATATTGCAGAAATTTTGTTTAATGATCAAAAACAATCAAAAATATTGGAATTTAATAAAAATTACAAAATAGATAATTTAAGTTATAAAATAATTAATTCAGGCCACATTTTGGGAAGTTATTCATTAGTTTTAGAGTATAATGGTTCAAAAATTACAATAACTAGTGATATAAATACTTATAATACAACAACTACAAAAGCCACAATACCCGAAGATACAGACATTTTAATTATTGAAAGTACTTATGGCTCAGAAAAAGACATTTTTCCAAAAAGAGATGAAGAATATTCTAAATTATTAAGATGGATTTTATTAAATAGTTTAAATAATAAGTTGCCAATTATAAGTGCATATACATTAGGGAAAACACAAGAAATATTAAAACTAATTTGTGATAATACTAATTTAAAAACAGGCTTAACTAATGAAGCTTATGACATTTGTAATATTTACGAAAAAAATAATATTAAATTAAAAAACTATGAAAAAATTAATGGAAATGTGAATGAATTAGATTTAATGATTTTACCTCCATCTAAAATAAATAAAAGCTACATTCACGCTTTATCTACTATTTGTAAAAAAGACATAACTTTCGCGTCAACAACAGGTTTAGGCTTAAACTTTGGTCAACAATTTAAAATTTCAGACCATAGTGATTTTAATGGATTAATTAATTATATAAAGGAAAGTAATGCAAAAACAATCTATACTTATCATGGAAAAGATGTAGAATTATCTCTTGCTTTAAATAAAAAATTGAATAAATTTTCAAAACCTTTAAGAGAAATTAAAAAAATAGAAATAATTTAATTATACATATAAGTTTTATATAAACTCTGTAATTATATATATAATATTTAAACTTAAAGATTAATGATTGTGATTTTTTATGGGATTTATAAAAGGACAATATATACCTACAGCAAATGAATTAATTAATACTGCTTTTCAAAAAGCAAGAACAGAAGCAGATAGAATAACTGATAAAGATTTAGCAAGTAAAATAATTAATAAAGAAAAATTAAGAGTAAAAGTATCTGCCGAAGAATTAACATCAAAATTAAAAACAATAATTAATCAATTTCCTGATTTAAGTGAATTAAATCCTTTGTATAGAGCATTACTAAAAAATACAATTGACATAATAAAATTAAAAAAAGCTTTAGGGCATTTAAATGCGTCATCAAGAACTATTGATGAATTAAAAAACAATACTTTAATAAAAATGTCTCGATCCAGAAGAGAAACAATTTCTAAAAACAGAAATGAATTTTATGGTAGAATAGTATCAGTAGTAAAAAGATGTGATTCTTCATTAAATGTTATAAAAAATGCAATGAAAGAATTTTCACAAATCCCTAAAATTAGAGACTTACCAACAATATTATTAATAGGATTACCTAACACTGGTAAATCTACTTTTTTACAAAAAATAACGAACGCAAATGTAGAAATTAAAAATTATCCTTTTACTACAAAAAGATTACAAGTAGGAAAAATTTCTGACAAATATTTAGAATTTCAAATATTAGATTCACCTGGTTTATTAGATAGAACAGAAGAAAAACAAAACAAAATTGAAAAACAAACAACTATTGCTTTAAGAACTATTGCAAATTCAATAATTTTTATATTTGATGCTAAACAAAGTATAAAAAATCAATTAAACATATTAAAAAGATACAAAAAAGAAATTAAAGAAAAACCCTATTTTGTAATTTTAAATAAAATTGATTTAGTAGATGAAAAAGAATTAAATGACATTAGAGATGAATTAAAAACATTGAAATCAAAGATTTATGAAAAATCGCTAAAAGATATTAGTGAAGAAGATATTAAATTATTTAAAAATGAAATTTATAAAATAAATAAATCTTGGTTTATTCAAAAGGGCAATGAAAAAATAAAATAAATAATTAATAAAAAAAAATAAAAAAATTAGAGATTTACTCTAATTTAATAACTTTTCAGGATTCCACCAAAAGGACAAACCTGCACCTTCGTAAGTCATACAAACATCATTAGTATCCATACCATTTATTATTTCTTCTAATGATTCATATTTTAGACCTTTTGGTACTGATTTAATAGTTGCAGAATCACTAGCTACCTTTATTTCTGGAACTACATTTGTAGATTCATTAGGAGCATAGAATATACCTCTATAATTTACATTATTTACAGTTCTTTGTAATACTTGTTCATCCCATTCTAAACCATAAGTAATACCTTGTAATTGACTTACAGGTGCTACTTTTGCATTAGTACCTAAAGTATCTCTAACATAAACATTACTAGTATATCTACTACCATCAAATGTTTTGCCTTCATCATTACTTGATCTAAATGTCCAATATATTAAAGAACTTCCAGCAGTTACTGTTTGATTATCTACAACAGTTTGATAGAAAGCATAAGCATCACCATCATTTTGTTTTGTAATACTTAAATCAAATACAAATGGTTTACTCAAATATTTTATTATATTATATGTAGCTGTATTTGTTCCTGATTTAGGAGTTATTTTTAATAAATAACCATTATCTACAGTATTCATAGTTTGGAAATCTTGGGTAGAATCTAATTCTAAATGAACTATTGGAGTAGAGCTACTTCTTAATGAAGGTTCTAACCAATAATCTTCATCACTAGATGAAAATTTAACATTATCTGGATTTTCATCAACAGAGAAATCTATACCATAACCAACTCTATCAATTACACCATTTACTACTCCTACTGTTGCATCCATAGGCATATAATACAAAGGATTTATTTCATGAGTAATAGGTTCTAAATATACTTTAATTTTAGATATTTTAGAATTAACAAAACTCCTATCATAATTATTAGGAAATATTGAAATATTATCAACAGGTTCATTAAAATCTATTACTAGATCTACATTATATTCTCCGGCATAAGGTAATTGATAACCTTCTGCTTGTATAGATTTATAAGCCATAGGCAAAAATTCTAATTTACCACTTGAAATTAAAGCTACAATTTCTTTTTCATGTTGTACATTAGATAAAAATCCTGTTAAAACATATTCTTTGAAATCATTCATAAAATCAATAGTATAACCATCTTTCATTAAATTAGCTTTAAAATGTAATAAATTATAATCTTTAGAATTATATTTTAAATCTAATTCAGAAGTAGAAGTTATTTTTAAATCAGCAGATAAATTTAATTGTGTTAATTTATCTCTAAATAATAATTCAGTTAATTGTGTAGCATCACAAAAATTATCTTTACAATTTACAGCATCATATTCCCAATTATAATTTACTCTTGGTTTGTTATTTGTACCTGTAATTCCTAATCTATTATTAGGTCCAAAACAACTATAACTTATAACATCTTGATATTGATTAGAATCTTGCATCATTCTAAATAATAACATAAAAGTATCTCTACCAGTTGTTCTTTCATTTTCAGCAGGAGTTTCTATATTTTCTTTATAAACTTCTTGATCTTTTTTTGCTAATTCTCCTTCTTTATCTATTTTACACCAACCAATTTCTTTTTCAACAATTTTTCCATCTTTTTCTAAATTGATAGCATCAATAGCTCCAATTACACTTGCTTTTGAACCATTTACATCAGTATTCATTTTAGAAGTTGTCCCATAAAGAGATTTTAAAACATCAGTTTCTAAATACAATACAGCTGATTCAATTTTATTAACTTCATCAGATTTAGTTATTTTTATAGGATAATATGCATAAGTATTAGTTCCACTTTTTCTTTGATAAACATCCCAATCACCATCATTTAATTTATAATTTAAATCAAATTTACTTGATTTTATAGAATCACCAGATAATTTATATTTTGCATCTCTTATTTCTGCTGAATTTAAATCTAAAGCTTTTACTTTTGC
>CAZMGA010000021.1:0-8695 GCA_964565725.1 uncultured archaeon
CTGGAGGAGAGGAAATTTTAAAAGAAACTTATAAATTAACAGATCAAGGACAAAGAGAATTATGTTTAAGATATGAATTAACTTTTAAATTGGGAAAATTAATTGCTTTAAATCCTACACTAAGATTACCATTAAAAAGATATGAAATAGGAAAAGTATTTAGAGATGGTCCAGTTAAAACAGGGAGACTAAGAGAATTTACTCAATGTGATGTTGATGTTGTTGGAATTAAAAACTTAGCATTAGATTCTGAGTTTATGAAAATGTCTTTTGATATATTTAATGAATTAGGTTTGCAAGTCTATATACAAATTAATAATAGAAAATTATTATTTGGTTTATTTGCGAGTTGTAATATTGAAGAAAATGATTATATTGATGTTGCATTATCTTTAGATAAATTAGAAAAAATAGGCGAAAAAGAAGTTATAAAAGAATTAAGAGAAAAGAAAATAAAAGAACAAAGTATTGATGCATTATTTGATTTATTAAATGCTTCTAATTCTATAAAAGAAAATAATAAAAAATTAGAATACTTAGAATCAAAATGTACAAATGAATTATTTAAAGAAGGTGCAAAAGAATTAAAAGAAATTTTTAATTATACTGAAGATTTAGGCATTAAAAAAGATTTTTATTTTATACCTATATTATCTAGAGGTTTAGGATATTATACTGGGCCTATGTGGGAAGTTTATTTAAAAGATTCAAAAGTTAAATCAAGTGTTGCTGCAGGAGGTCGTTGGGATTCAATGGTAGCTAAATTTTTACAAAGCGATAGAGAATATCCTGCTTCGGGAATGACATTTGGGTTAGATGTTATTTATACTGCATTAATTGAAGATAATATTAAATTAGAAAACTTTACAAAAACACCTAAATTATTAATAATACCATTAGATAAATTAAATACTTGTTTATCAATAGCAAATACACTAAGAGAAAATAATATTTCAGTTAATATTGCTTATGATGATAAATTAAGTAAAGCGTTAGATTTTGCAAATAAAGAAGTTATACCATATGTTTTAGTTATAGGCAAAAAAGAAATTGAAAGTAAAATATATGGCTTAAAGAATATGATAACTGGCGAAACAAAATTATTAACAGTAAATGATATTGTTAAAGAGCTTATTTGACATTCAGATTAAAGAAATAATCATAAATTTCTTTTATCATAATAAGATCTGATTTATTTTTTTCAGTTATAATTTCTATTAACTCTTCCTTAGTCATACATTGTTTGCAACCCCTATTAGAAAATATTAAGTGATCAGTTAATAACCCTAAATGTTCCCCTCGATATAAAACTGACTTATTCTTACGATTAAACAAAGAATTATATAAATCATCCAATTTATAGGAATTACTTATTACACATTTTGATATTCTTTGACATAAGTCTATAAATTTCAAATTTGTTGTAATATTACTTCTAATTGCTTTTGAATCATAATTTGTCCAACAAAATACTTCCTGAATTTTATTTTTATTTAAATAATTCAAAAATAAATCTTTTTCATCAGGATATTTAAATTGATTTAATTCATTTTTATAATACAGGCCTATTAAAAATAATCTTCCTGGAATTACACCTTTTGATAATCCTGTTTCTACATCTAAAAAACAAACATCTTTTAATCTAAGATTAATATTCTTAATTATTTTAAATCCAGATTCATTAAATCTATCTAAAATATAATCATATTTAATATTTAACTTTGATAATAATTTAGAAACAAACTCAGTTTCTAAAATCTTAATATTTCCTTTTAATAATTCTGATTTAATTAATACTAAATCCGATGATAATTCTGGTTTATCAGATATTATTTTTGTTAAATTAGATAATAAAGATGTCAAACCACGTGGTCTTTTTACTTCAAAATCTTTAAACTCTTTTATGTCAATAGAATAGTTATTTGTATCAATTATAGCATAATACCCGAAAGCGGGATCTATATCTTGTTGTGAAACATTAATGATTTTAATATTATTATAATCTTTGATCATACCAGACCAAATGTGTGAATGGCCACAAATAACCAATTTAGGAGAATATAATTTAATTGAATCAAATAAATCTTTAGAACCAATATGATCAACACCAAACCTAACAGATAAATCCAAAATTCCTTTTGGAGGTACATGGGACAAATAAATATCTGCATAAACATTTGGTTTATTTAATATTTGAGTATCTAAACCATAACTACAATTAACCCCAAAAATTGATAATCCATTATATTTTATTAAACCATCAATAGGTGCCAATTTAAATTGTAAATATATTCCATAATCTTTTGAGAAGTCATAATATGATGGATCTTTTAAAGTTATTTTGCCTTTTGACGTCTCAGATATTATTTTAGATTTAAGTTTATTTATAAAAATATTTTCTTGATTAATTCTAAAAAATAACTTTTTATCAAAAAAAATGACCGAATCATCATTACCTACAACATAAAAAAAAGAACGATTTAATAAAAAATCTGTTTTATCGGGATAATCACTAAATGTTTTTTTCTTAAAATTATTATAAAAATGTATGAATTGTTCTCTAATATTTTTATTCTCACAAAAAATACTACTATTTATTGTATTTTTATTGAATTCTATAAAATGAGATTTAGTTTTTAAAAATAACTTTCTTTCTATCGGAACAATTCGCTTTAAATCATCACCAGCATACAATATAATATCTGGATTCTCTTCTAATATTATTGTTTTTAATTTATCTACATTTTGTACACGCCAATCTGAAAATGCAAATATTTTAATGTTTTTCACCCTCTGTAGCATGTAATAATTTTAATATTTCATTTGCAAATTTTTCTGCATGCATTGGACCTTCAGCAGTAACTATATTTTTATCTACAACTACAAAGTCTTTTGAATAATCACAACCATATTGTTCTAATACTTTATCTGTATTTGCATTATATTCAGAATCAAATCCTAACCAACAAGTTGCTTTTTTATTTTTTAATATTCCAGACTTGGCTAAAATAGTTGGCGCCCAACAAATTGCACCTATAATTTTATTTAATTTATAAGCATTTTCTGCAATTAAAATAGTTTCTTTCTTTTTTCTAATTATTGGTGTTCCAGCACCACCAACAAAAATAATTGCATCGTATTCTTTAATTTTTGGGATTATTTCTTCTAAAATTAATGATACTTTATAATCTAAACCAAATGTACCTTTTGCTAAACCTTTTTGAGTACTTGCAACATCTATTTGTATATTAAATTTTTCAAATATTTCTTTTGGTTTTGAAAATTCCCAGTCCTGAAAATTTCTAAATGCAATTATCATTAATAATTTCATAAAGAAATAAATACAAAACTATTTATAATTATATTACATATTATATTCATGGCTGAAGAAATTTATATTAATAAATTTGATAATTTAATTAAATCTATTGAAAACGAAAAGAAAAAAGGCAAAATCTTAATAGCACAACTAGCTCCAGCAGTTAGAATTACATTAGGGGAAGAATTTGGATATACTGTAGGAGAAGATTTAACAAAAAAATGTTTTAATATATTAAAACAATTAGGATTTGATTATGTTTTTGACACCCCATTAGGTGCAGATTTGGCTGTTTATGAAGAAGTTTGTATATTAAAACAATTATTAGACTCTAATGATAAAAGTTTTTTTCCATTATATAACTCTTGTTGTATAGGTTGGAAACAATATGCTAAACGAATGCATCCCTATTTAATGCCCCACATATCCTCAATTGGATCACCAAACCAGATTGTAGGGTCAATAGCTAAAAATTATTTTAATAAAAAAATTAATAAAAAAGTTGAAGATATTATAGTTGTAGGAATTATGCCATGTACTTTAAAAAAATTTGAAACTTTAGATACATTTGATTACTTTGAAAATAATAAAAAAAAGAATTCTAAATTTGTAGATTATGTTATAACTACTGTAGAATTAGCACAATGGATCAAAAATAAAAATTTAGACTTTGAAAACATAAATGACATTGAAGTAATAAATACAGCATCAAGAGAAGGAACTATTTTTGGGGTAACTGGAGGCATAACAGAATCTATTTTAACAGCTTTTGCAAAATATATAGGAGAAGAAAAAGAAATATTAGATTTTAGAGAAAATGAAGAATTACGAACCTATAAAGTAAAAATTGGGAAATATGAATTAAATGTTGCTATTGTTTTTGGGGTTAATCAAATAAATAAAATTTTAGAAAGAATTTCTAATGGAGAACAATATCATTTTGTTGAAATGATGTTTTGCCCTAATGGTTGTGTTGGTGGCCCAGGACAACCTATGGCATCAGAAAGTGTTTTAGAAGAAAGGGCCAAGGCTATGAGAAATTGTGCAGATAAAATTCACAGAAAAACTTGTTTTGATAATTCAGCTTTATTAAAAATTTATTCAGAATTAAATCTAAAACCAAATGATGAAAAAGTAAAGAATTTGTTTCATATAAAAGAAGAAAATATTAGAAAACCAAAAAAGATTTTAAGTTGGCCTATTGATTAATTATGAAATCAGATGTAATTTGTCCATATTGTAATACAGAATTAGAAATTAGTTGGAATATTGAAGATTTAGATACTATTCTTAACTTTAATTGTCCCTAGTGTAAGAAAAAATTTAGATATTCTTCTAAATTTGCAGAATTAATAGGGCACATATTGGGGATTTTATTTATTATAGGAATAGTTTTTGGTTTTATATGTTTAGGATATTATGGCATAATTTGGTTCATATCTTTATTTTCAAATGACACTTCAAATAATAATACAATAATACAACAACAAGAATTAATTGCACAACAACAATATGAACAACAAAAAGCAATATTAAGAGCAGAACAAGCAGAAACAAAAAGAATACAAGCAGAAATGGATAAAATAAAACAAGAAATTGCAAATAGAGAATTAGAAAAACAATCCGAACAAAATCAAATAAAACAATATACATCTAAAGTCTTATTTGATGATAGTCAATTTAGAACAACGGCAAAAAAAATTGCATCTGGTTGTAATGGAGAACAAGAATGTCAATTATATAAAATCTATAGATATATAGTAACTAATTTTGACTATTATTCAGATCCTAGAAATAATGAATATATTCAAGACCCTTATGAAACATGGAATTCTCAAGGTGGAGACTGTGAAGATTTAGGCATATTATTACAAACACTTTTAGAAAGTATTGGAATAAAAACATATTCTGTATTTACTACAAATCATTATTATGTTTTAGGGTGTATTGAAAATGCTAGTCAAGTATTAGATTATACTAATTATGATATGCGAAAATTATATTCAAAATATTACGAAACAATAAGTTATTACAATTTAAATAGATTAGAATGTATACCTTTAGAACCTACTGCTGGAAAATATGGTTTTCCTGGCGAATCTACTTGGAATTATAGTGAAGCTTATGATCCATTAACATTAGAAAAACATAATTTAACCTAATCTTTCCAGACATAGGTTACTCTATGTTCTAAAAAACCTGTTTCTGTTTTGTAATTTAATTTTTTCAAGAAAGTTTCGCAATCTTTATCTGTAGTTTTTCCATCAATTATATGATAAGTTGCAATTGCTAAATTGATTTTATTATTATTTAATAACTCTTTTGCACCTTTTAAAACATGTAATTCTGAACCTTCTACATCCATCTTAATAAAATTAGGTATTAAATTTAATTCTTTTGATATAGTATCTAATTTTGATACATCTATATCAATTGTTTTTTGATATTCGTTTTCAAAAATAAATGAAGATCCCCTTGAAGTTCGAGCATAAAATTTCTTTTTAGAATCAGAATCAAAAATACCTTTATTAATTGCAATAACATTAGTTAATTTGTTTAATTTAATATTTGCTAATAATTTTCTATAACTCACACTATCGGGTTCAAATGAAATTACTTTTCCTTTTGAACCTACTAATTTACTAGCTATAATTGTAAAACAACCTACATAAGAACCTAAATCAAAAACAATATCTCCTTTTTTAGGCATATATTTTTTAAAATAACCAGACATAATCTCTAAATCTTTGTCTAAATTATTATTAGAGTGTATATTTAAATTCATTATTTTGTATGTTAATTCCATACACTCACTGTCTTTTTAGGTCTAAAAATTAAATATGCTACAATACCTAAAGCAACAATTAAAGCTATACCAATTATAATTACATAAGATACATTTTTATAAAATATTTCTGCAACAGCAGAATGATTTGTTAATTCTATAAAATCAGAAGATGTACTAATATAATCTTTTACAGCTTCAAATTTTCCAGTTACTTTTTCTTCAGGATAAGGTACTTTTAGAGAATAAATTCCTTCATATTCCGGAGTAAATTTAGCATAACCTAATTCATCAGTTTTAATAATCCAACTTTCACCATTATATAAAATAATTATATCTTGATTAATTATAGGATTTTTATCTGCATCTAAAATTTGAATTATTTGTAATTCTCCAACACCTAATTTATTTTTATAATTTATATAATAAACTCCATCTTTCCAATAACCCTCATCAAATATAGTTATGTTTTTATTTTCATCTATTTTATTATCAGGTCCTTCTTTAGGACTTGGTTCAGGCGCATTAGGAACAGGAACATCTATTTTATCTTCAATATATTCATATTCTAAATCTATATTTATATTTTCTTTTACATTTACACCAAAAATTTCAATTTTTAAATTTGATAATACACTTGAAAAATAAATTTCATTTAATTTATTTACAACTAACAACTCTTGTTTTTCACTATTAATTTTATTATATATTTTTTTATAATCATCAGAATCTTTAGGATAACCTGTAATATCTACTATTAAATTAGATATTTCTGTATTGTTAAACAAATTAGATAATGATAAATCAATAGTATATTTTTCATTATTTTTTGATTTCCCATTAGTATTACCTAACTTAATATCTTTTGTAAATACAACCAAATCATCATTCATTACATTTACTTTAATATCTTTTTGTAAATTTATAGATTCATAATCCAAATCAAATGTTAATTCATAATTATTTCCAAGAGTATATATAAACTTTGTATTTATAGGTTCGTTATTTATTTTTACATTAGATAAATCTAATTTAAAATGGTTTACTAATAAAGTATTTTCAACTATATTATTACTAGTACTTTTATCATCGTCAATATCCAAATAATATTTCATATTTAAATATCCTTTAGAATCTACTAAATTATAAATATCAGAATCATCTATATTTAATTCTATATTACCTTCATCTTCTAAATCCTCTATATTAATTGTTTTTATTAATTCATAATTTGAATTATTTTTAACATATATTTTCATATTTGCAAAATCTACTTCACCCGTACCAGATTTAGTTATTTTATAAGGAATTTTTAAAGTATTATTAGTATTAAATACATTAGGATTTGTAATTCTTAATCTATAATCATAATATTTTGTAGAAGACCCTTTAGATCCAGTTGTTTGTTCACCCTCTTCATTATATTTTACTAAAGGATAATAATCATAAAAATTTGTGTCAACTTCAGATATTAATCCTAATATACTAAATCTAGAATCATTTACACCATCAGAACCCTCTATATTTTGACTAATTCCTGAATATATATCCTCATATGCTAAATTTATAGTATCTTCTGTATCTAATAAATCTTCAGCAAACCAAAAATTACCACCAATTGTAGAATAATAATCTCTATATTCATAAGTTATAGGTATTTGTGATCTTATAGAAGCATTACTAGAATAATCTAAATTAAAATTTATATCCAAATTTGAATTTATATCTCCAAAAAACCAATATTTTGTTAAATCTAAAATATTAGCATCTAAAAAAACATTATTAGATATTTTTCCAGAAACATTTGAATCTAAAGAATTAAAAAAATACCCTAAATTAATAAATGAATAAAGCATATTAAAAGTATTAATATTCGTGTCTATAAAATTAAATACATTACCATCTATATAACCATTAATAGAATATATATTTACATTATTTAAATCACAATTATTTAAATCTATTAAACTATTATTTAAATTATAATATACCCCATTTGAAATAAAAGTATTAACATCTAAATTATTTTCAAGATTTTCAAAATAAAATGGAGTACCATCACCATAAATATTTGCATCTATATATATTTTTGAAATGTTTGAATCTATTGTTTTTATTATTCTTGAATTTTCATCCAAATAACTTGTAAAATAATCTACATTTAATTCATCAATATTTGATGCATTAATATCTACCAAATTAAAATTATATAAATTTAAGGTATCTTCGACAGATTCACTAAAAAGTATATTATTTAAAACACTATTTTCAACATAAATCAAATTCCCATTACTTAAATTCGTATCAAAAGCTGATCCAATATTAATGGTGTTTATTACAGTATTATTTTTTAAAGATATATAAGAATCATTTAATCTATTTAAAAAATTCAAATCCGATTCTATATTTACATTTAAAATATTTATATTAGAATCATCGAATATAATTGAATTTGATCTATTATTTGGACGCAATATGTTAGTATTAAAATTATATAAATTTATATTGTTAATATCTCCAAACATAAATAAACTTGCGCTAGTATTAATTATAGAATTATAAAAATTTATATCTAAATATTCTATATTAGA
>CAZMGA010000022.1:0-8608 GCA_964565725.1 uncultured archaeon
GTTCCACCACCTAAACCAGTAGTTAAGAACAACATATCTACTCCTCTTAATACTTCTTCTAAAGCAGATTTAGAAACTTCTGCTGCTTTTGCACCAACTTCAGGATATCCACCAGCACCTAAACCTCTAGTAACTGATTTTCCAATTAATATTTTTACGATATCATCTGATAAAACAGCTAATTGTTGTTTATCTGTATTTACTGCAACTAATTGTGCTCCACTAACACCCATTTCTGAGATTCTACTTACACTATTACAACCAGCTCCACCTGCACCTAATACCATAATTCTTGGTACTCCGAATTCAGAAGAGTCGTTGTCACCAACCATTTTGGTTTCAGTTCTAACTACATCTTTAACCATAGACTTCATTCCTATCCCTCCGAATGTCTAAATATAATATTTATATAGAATAAGAAAGATTCCTTTATAAATGTTTCTTCATTTTTACCTCTTATGTATAATTAAGAATTTACATACAATTTATGTATATTAATCGAACTTGTAAAAAAAGGTGTTATGTATAATATGAAGCTAACACTATAAAAATTACGTAATAATCCTACTTTTTTATTCATATAGTAAACAATATTATTATGTATATTTTACAAAAGCTTAACTAAATAAGTAAATAAATAAAATGATAAAAATAAGTGAGGACTTCACTAAGTGAGCTTCAAGAATAATTACTGTAGACTTAAATTTTACTCAGATCAGGTGGCCATAAACTGTTTAATAAAATACTACCTTTGCTCCCTTCCAGGCCTGGAGGATTCATAAATTACTAAACATTTAAGGTCTGACCTTTCAACATAAAATTTAAGGCAATAATTCTCTATTCACCGCCTTAATGCATTCGACTCAGTTAAAGTGGATTTATCTGAATAGGAGACCACTAACCTCCCATCTAGTCCTCAATAATATATAAAACGAGATATTTAAAAGGTTAACTTAAAAAGGTTTTGTTTTTAAATATTATGATATTAGAAAATATATACTATTTATATATATAGTAAAATTATGTCCCGTTAGCACAGCGGTGGTGCGTCCGACTGTTAATCGGGAGGTCGCAGGTTCGAATCCTGCACGGGACGTTAGGATTCGTAGTATGCTTGAACGCATGTGAAACATACAAAGCGTCGACTGATTTTGCGGGCGTGAGGATCCTACACGGGACGTTAAATAATTATATAGTTTTTAAATTAAACTTTTATCTTTACAATAGATAAATTTTGCTGGGATGGCGGAGTGGTTAACGCGCTAGACTGCTAATCTAGTCTCTCCCAAGAGGCGAGGGTTCGAATCCCTCTTCCAGCGTAATAATATGTTTTCTTAAAAGAAAAAAAATCCTTTAAATGGATTTGGCCTGGTAGCTCAGCCTGGTAGAGCATTAGACTCTTAATCTAAGCGTCGCGGGTTCGAATCCCGTCCAGGTCATATGTATCTTAAGGTAAATTTTCTCCTTTTTTAAAAAGGATTTGTCGCATTATCGAGTTAAACGAAGATTGATGCTTGGTTTTGGGCACACAGTAGCCTTTTTTTAAAAGGGTTTGTTGCAGGGATGGCGGAGTGGTCTAACGCGCCAGTCTGGAAAGCTGGTCTCCACCGGAGGCAGGGGTTCAAATCCCCTTTCCTGCGTAAATAGTTTTTATATAAAGTGAAAAAATGAACATAATTAATTTTTTTAAAAAAAACTATTTAAAAATTAGTTTTTATATTTTATTAGTTTTAATTCCAGTTTTAATACTCTTAATATTTTCAAATTATAATATTTCTGAACTAATAATTAAGTTTATCACTTGTAATTCAATTTATTTTTTATGTTTATTTTCTATAAGCTATATTAAAAATAAAATAATTAATAATATTTTAAAAATTATATTTATTATATATTATATATTAAATTACATATCTTTAATATATTTAATAATAACAAATACCCAATTAAGCATAGGTATAATTTTAGAATACAATATTTTAGACTTATTACATGGGTTATGGGGTATATTAAATGTTAGTTTAATTTTAATACCTATATTTATTATATTATTTAGCTATTTTTTTAATAAAACTTTTAAATTCAACAATAAAACATCTAAATTAAAAATATTAATTCTTATATTTTTAGTATTATTAACAAACATTTTAATTCTATTTGATGGAGATTTACTATTATCTAATTTAAAATATAATAATATATCTGAAGAATATAAAGAAAACCAAATAGTTTTCTTCCCAAAAAATGATTTTAGTACTAATTCTAATGAAAATATATTTATTTTACAATTAGAATCTTTAAATTCATTAGTAGTCAATAAAGATTACACTCCTAATTTTTACAAAATTTCTGAAAATGGAGTATTAATAAAGAATTTTTATGGTAATAGTGTAAGAACAAATAGAGCTCAAGAGAATATATTATGTGGTATAAATGGAAATTTAAAAAGATCCTATTCTTATAATCCAGAATTAATAAAAAACAAATGCTTACCAGAAATATTAAAAGAAAATGGATATAAAACAATAGCCTTTAGATCTGATAGTTTGGAATTTACCAACACAGGTAATTTTTTCAAAGACATAGGATTTGAAGAAGTACATTTTAAAGATATTATGTATGAAGAGGATATAAAACAACCTTGGGGTTATGACGACAAAATATTTTATGAAAGAATATTTGAATATTTAAACAAAAATTATAAAGATCAAAACAAACTTTTTATTTATGTAGAAGTATCTTCACATCATTATCCTTTTAATGATAATAATTTTAATCAATTAATTTTTAACGAACCAAAAGACTTTAATGAAAATTATATTAATTCAGTTTATAATCAAGATTCTGCACTAAAAGATTTTTATAAATATTATAAAAATTATACTAATAACTCTAATAATTCACATTTATTTATTTTTGGAGATCATAGCTGGCCAATTGGAATAAATAATAATACTATGAATGAAGTAGGACATTATGAAGATAATTTCAAAACATCATTAATAGTTATTCCTAAAAAAGATTCTGATTATATTCAAAATGGAAAAATTATTGATAAAAGATTTAGTGAAGTTGATTTAATACCCACAATATTTTCAATATTAAACAAAAACGAATATAAAAATTCTTTTGAGCCAATATTAAAAAACGAAAAATTAACAAAATATGACAATTGCCAAATGTTAATTCAATATCAAAACGATGTATCAATAAATATAGTAAAATATCCTAAAAAATACACTTATTTATTAGACTTAAAAAAAATACATTATTTAAATTTAGAACTAGACCCTTATGAAAAAAATGAAATCATTTTAGATGAAAATGTAGAACTTTTAGATTTTTTAGCACAATATGGTTGTGAAAGATATTTAGATTATAATAATTTTTATATTGAAACCAAATTAAATATTAATCCCATACATTAAAACTATTACTTTCTTTAATTCTGTTTAAAATATTTACTTTCCATTGTTTAATATCATTATTATTAACAATATTTCCTTTTGCTTTATTTAAAACAAAATTATATAATACTTCTAAATTAACAATATCTTCAAAATTATATTTAACTAACTTATTTAATGATTCTTTATTACCTTTTTTATAATTACGCCATAATTTTACTGCTTCAGAACCATTTACTCCTAAAACAGCTTCATTTCTAGATAAACCTAAAACATTTTCAATATTCTTTAAACCACCAGTATATCCTAACTCTCTTAAAGGATACATTATATCCAAAGATATAAAATCACAATTTAAACCATAACAAGCATTAATGAAAGGAATATCAAAACGATTACCATTAAATGTAATAATATAATTATAATTTTTTATATCTTGTAAAGCTTTATTATGATTATTTTTATCAACATAAATATTAGTATCAATTAAAGAATGTAAACCTATCAAAGAGATATCATTATCATAAACACTCAAACCAGTAGTTTCAATATCTAAAAAACCAATCTTATTAAAATTTTCACAATTTTCTTTTATTTCTTTAATAGTGTTTATTTTATACATCATATATAAAAATAAAAAAAGTATAAAAAGGTTTCAATAAAAATAACAATACCTTTTTAATATTTATCTAAAATTCAAACTTTTCAATTTTAGGAAATAGTATTTTTGGAGTTATATTTCCAACTTTAATAAATTTTAATTCTTTTGTATTCAAATTATAATAATCTTTTAAATT
The DNA here is from genome assembly GCA_964565725.1 of uncultured archaeon. Taxonomy (GTDB): domain Archaea; phylum Iainarchaeota; class Iainarchaeia; order Iainarchaeales; family 0-14-0-20-30-16; genus 0-14-0-20-30-16. The sequence continues at coordinate 4,205 of CAZMGA010000022.1, forward strand.
TAAGCTTTGAAATTCAAAAATATTTCTAGCTTCAATTATTTTATTAGGCATTAAAGGATATAATAATAAAGTTAAAATGTTTATACCTTGAATTAAATTAAACATTACTTTTTCAGTTTTATGTTTATTTTCCTTTACTAATTTCCAAGGTTCATAATCATTAATATATTTATTTAAATATTGTGCAAATAGCATAATTTTATTTAATGCATTTTGAATTCTAAATTCTTCCAAATCATTAAAAACATCATCATTTACTAATTGAATTTGTTTTAATAAATCGTTATCTAAATCTTGATCAATATTTAAATTTAATTCATTTTTTTGAGAAATAACTGCAACTCTATTTATTAAATTTCCTAAATTATTTGCTAATTCCAAATATTTTTCTTCAAAATAATTTATATTAAAATCAGCATCTTCACCATAAGGCATTTGTTTTAATAAATAATATCTACCAACATCTACTCCGTACTTTGTTAAAGTTTCTATTGATACTACATTACCTATACTTTTAGACATTTTTTGACTTTCTACAGTCCACCAACCATGAACAAAAAACTTAGGTATTTCTTTACCCAAAGCAAATAAAATTGCAGGCCAATAAACTACATGAAACCACAAAATATCTTTACCTAATAAATGTATTGCAGGCCAATATTCTTTTTCATTAACACCAGACAAATAATTTAATAAAGCATCAAACCAAACATATGCTACGTGCTTTTTATCAAAAGGTAATTCTACACCCCAAGAAAAATTAGTTCTAGAAACAGATACATCTTTTAAACCCATATTTATTCTATTCAAAATCATATTTTTATATTTTTTAGGATAAATAAAATCTGTTTCAAATAATTCTTTTAATTTACTTTCGTATTTAGATAATTTAAAAAAATAGGTTTCTTCTTCCATATCTATTACATTAGTTTTATGATCTGGGCATTTACCATCAATTAATTCATCTTCACCATAGTATCTTTCACAACCAACACAATATTTTCCCTTATAAGTACCTTTATATAAATCTCCATTATCATATAATTTTTGAAAAACTTCTTGAACATATAATTCATGTTTTTTATCAGTAGTTCTAATAAAATTATTATTTGAGGCATTAACTGTTTTCAAAGCTTCCTTAAAATGGATTACAATTGAATCCACAAATTCTTTTTCACTTTTTTTTGATTTTAATGCCGCTTCTGAAATCTTTTTTCCATGTTCATCAGTACCTGTCAAAAAAAATACATCATACCCTAAACTTTTATAATATCTAGATAAATAATCAGTACAAATAGTAGTAAATGCATGTCCTATATGTGGTTTGTCATTAACATAATATATAGGAGTAGTAAAGTATTTTTTCAATTAATCACCAATAATTTTTATTAAATCTTTAAAATTATATAATATATAATTAGGATTATATTTATTTTTTATGGCGTTTAATTCAGATTTTTTTATATTTTTAGGAATTATACCTCCATAATAACCATAAAAAGCAAATGCTGTGTTCATGCCTATTTTTTTAGCATTTAAAACATCTCTATCAGGTCTATCTCCAACAAACAAAACCTCATTAGCCTCTATTTTTAAAATATCTAAAGCTTTTTCAAATGGTTTTGTAGTTTCTTTTGAGGCTTTTACATCATCAGCAGTAATAATCACATCAAAGAAATCTTCTAAACCTAATTCTACTAATCTTAAATATGCTTGTAATTTAGGAGCATCACTCACTATACCTAATTTAATATTTTTTTTAATAAATTTTAATAATATTTTTTTAACTTCAGGATAAGTTCTAGTTTCTGCGTCTTTAGTTTTTCTATAAGCATAAATTGCTTTTGCTAACACTTTATAATCATTTATTTTATGTTTTGCTAAAAACTTTTGAAATATTTTTTGATTTTCTATACCTACTTTATCATATAAATTATAAATTTCTTTTTCTACGTTTTTATAATTTAAATTTAACCCTGAATCTTGCATAGCTAATATTGAGGCTTCTATAGATTTTTCTTTTCGTAATGCAAAATCCATTAAAGTATTATCTAAATCAAATAATATTGCCTTTATCATTAAATCACTTTTACATATTCATTAAATTATTGTTTAAATCTGCAGAATCTTGTTTTATAAAATCTAAAACTTTAATTCTAAAAGTTAAATCTTTTACTGCCAAATAAAACTTACAATCTAAATTTACAATATCTTTTTCTAAATTATAATCTATAGTTTCACAAGAATATTTTTTATTAAGAATATTAAAATAAAATGTTTTATTCATTAATTGATCTATATTATATTCTTTTCCAGTAGATTCTTTTACATATAGCATTATATTAGAAGGTGTTTGTTGTATTCTAATAGTTTGTGCATTTTTCCCATAACCTTCATCTGGTGGTATAACAACAGTTATTTCTTGGCCTTTTTTTAATCCCAGAACTGCATTTTCAAAACCAACAATCATATTATGACTACCTACAACAAATTCTAGATTAGAATCATCATAAAAAGTACTTTCTAAAATAGCATTATCTACTGTTAATTCATAATCTACTATTACAATATCATTATTATCTATAAAAAATGCATTTTCATCTATTATTTTTGTTTTTGATTCTTTATAATAATTTAAACTTATACCTACTACTGCAAAAACTACTAAAACAATAAATAAGATATAAAAAATTAATTGATTTTTATCTTCAATTTTATTTATTTTGTTTTTGATATTTAATTTTTCTGGTTCTTTTTTAATTTCTTTTATTTTAAATTTTAAATTATTTTTATCCATAGTAATCACTTTAATCCTGTAGATCCTAATCCTCCTCTACTTTTTTCTTCAATTAGATCTACTTCTTCAAAATTAACAACAGCACAATTTACAAAAACACATTGAACTAAACGATCTCCTTTTTCTATTTTTATTAAATTATCAGTAAAATTATATAATATAGCTTTACCCTCATCTTCTGGACCAGAAAAATCTTGATCAAATAAACCTATACCATTCAATAACATTAAACCCTTTTTATGTAATCCAGAACGTGCAATCCACAATAAAGCATAACCTTTAGGGCATTCAATAATTACATTTTGCGCAACATACCTAAATTCTTTAGGAGGTATTTCTAAACTTTCTCTAGAATACAAATCAAAACCAACACTACCAGAAGTATGATATTTAGGTAAAGGTAAAGATTTATCTATTCTTTTTATTCTAACAAACATATTTCCACTTAATTATATATAAAGAATAAAAATATATATATTTTGTACAATATATTATTATGGCTAAACCAAGAAGAGTTAAATTTGAGCATCCTGTTTTATTTGTTAATGAAGTCAAAGAAAGATTAGAAAATCCAATTGATAGAATAAAAAAAGAAAGATTAGAAAGACAAAGATTAGAAAATGAAAGATTAAAAAGAAGAACTCAATTATATAGACAAAAAACAGTAAGTGAAACTTATACTGAATTTCAAAAAGTTTTTGATACTTTAAATAAAATTAATCAAGAAAAAATAAATACAGAAAATACAAAAAAATCATTAGAGCACGATTTAAGATATTTAGCAGGTACTGAAAGAAAAGAAATGGAAGAATATATTGCTAATTTAAAACCTGATTTAAGTAGTATTATACCTAAAAAAGGAACTATAGATTTTGTGTTTTTTAAATTTATTACAGATATTATAAGTGAGCCTGAATTTGCATCATTAAAAAAAGAATATGAAGATAAGATGGCATATAGAAATAGGATAAAGGTTAGTAGACCAGCATTGGATCCCGAATATTTAGATATATTAATATTAGAATATAGAACAAATTATAAATATCCTAGTATACAATTTAGTAATAAAATGTATAGATTTATACGTTTTTTAAAAAAAATAAATTATAAATTAAGAGAAAATGATTTATCTACTTTTTAACCATTAGTAATACCCCAATTAGAATAACTATTAATCCTAAAAAAGGTTGAATTACATCTAATGGTGCTGGCAAACTAGGAATATAACTTCCAACACCTAAACCTATTAAAAATAAACCTGCTTCATTACCCATAACAACACCTTAATTTATATAAGACTATTTAATTTATATACTTTTTGTTTAAAAACAAATATATAGTGGGAAGTTATATAATTATATAGATTTTTATTTAATAGTGATTGATATGAATATAGAGGATAATTTAAAAGGAATAAAAGAATATTTACCAGAAGAACAAGAAATTAGAGAGTATATTACAGATATATTAAAAATTAATTTTAAAAAATATGGATTTAAACCATTAGAAAGTAGTATTTTAGAATTATATAGTGTAGCAGCATCAAAATATGCTGGAGGAGAGGAAATTTTAAAAGAAACTTATAAATTAACAGATCAAGGACAAAG
>CAZMGA010000023.1:0-8330 GCA_964565725.1 uncultured archaeon
ACAATAACTTCAGATGGTGGCTCTGACGGAGATTCAAAAACTTATAATGTTAAATTAACATCTAATTATTCAGGATCATTAAGTTCTAGTACAAATACTACAATTACTAGTAATATTACAAAATCAGGAACAAAATTAGCAGAAAGCTTAACATATAAAATTTATGCATTAAAAGGATCAGAAAAAATACTAGTATATTCTAAAAATATATCTGCATCAGAAGTGACCAATGGGCAAACAATTGATAAAGAAATAAAAGCGAGTGATTTATCTGGTAATTTACTTGATTATATTTCAAATGATAAAATATCTTTTGTTATAGAAATAGATTCTGATGATGATGTTTCAAAAGATAATACTGAAACATTAAATATACCTACAAATTATTTTGAGGTCATATTAAACGCAAATATAGATTCAAAATTAACTTCTGATATTAATGCAAAAATAATTGGAAAAGTTTCTAAATTAGGAAACTTAAATGATGTAATATTGAATTTATATTTAATATCTGAAAATAATAAAAAATTAATTGATCAAAAAACAATTGAAAGTTATCCTTATGATTATAATTATTTTTTAAATATTAATACTATTACTGAAAATTTAGATTATATAGATTCACAAGGATATATTAATTTAAAGTTAGAGTTAGAATCAAATGATACAAACGCAGAAAACAATTCTAAAAATTTAAGATCTAAAGTTGAGTTTTTTGATTTTGATATAGAAAACATACTTTTAAATGATAATAATTATGAATTAAATGATACGTTTGAATTTAATATTTTAGAAACATATAATTTAGTATACGTTTTGAATTACAGTTCAATAAATAAATTAGGGTTTGCCGAAATAAGATTTATAAATGATTCAAAAAATAGACAAATAAATTCACAAAAATTTACTTTTGGGAAACTAGATGGAAAAGATTTTAATAAAATATTATATGAATTTAAAATTAATTTGTTGACTTTAATGTCAGAACAAGATGCTAGATTATTAATAAAATCAGTAATGAATTTAGATAATTCAGAGGATTCTCAAAAAACAATAAATTCTATAATTACTAATTTGGGTAATAATCTAAATTTAAAACATGATGAAAATAAATCGTATTTTTTAAGTAATGTTGATAATATAACTATAGATTTAATAGGTTCTGACTTGGAAAAAATTAATTCTAATTTAATTTTTGAATATGTATATAATTTTGTAGATACCCCCTCACCTAAAAAAGATGAAAATAAATCATCAAGTTCTAAAGAAAATGTAAAAGAATTACCAACAGATAATGATTATGTTTTAAAATATAAACAAAAAATAGGAATTAACGAATTGCAAGAAATATATATTTTTGATACCAAAGATAATAAATTATCTAATATAAATGTTTTAATTGATTCTAATAATTTTAGTTGGTATTTAGCTAGCGATTTTAATGGTTTAGTAATATTTGATCCTAATTTTTCAGGTATTTATAATATTTCTTTGCCTTATCCAAACATAAAAATAAAAGCTGAATTTGAAGTTATAGATAACTATATAAGTTTAAATGATGAATTTGTAGAAATAACTAGCCAAAGTTCATATTCTGTAATGAAAAATAAAATATTTAATATATTTATTTTTGTAGCAATAATTATTATTTTAATTGTAGGTATAATTTTATATTTTGTATTTAAACCTCGTAAAATCTCTTCAATATATGATTTTTCTAAATCCAATTATTACAATGATTATAATTTAAGAACAGAAATTAAAAAAGAACAGTTGGAAAAAGATATAAAATTTGCATATAATGAAGAAAAGATTTTAGAAAAAAAATTAAAGGATAAAACAGGTTATGATTTGTAAATTAATTCTTGTATTTTTTTTAAAAATAATTCTACTTGTTCGTTAGGTAAGGCGCATCCTGAAGCAAATGGATGTCCACCACCATTTAAATTAGGAAAATCTTTTTTTAAACTTTCTAAAAGTTTTGTTAAATCTAAATTTGGGCTTCTTAAATTTATACTACATAAATGATTACTACGCATATATATTATTTTTATATAATCCGAGTATAAAAATTCTAAAACGTTTAATAAATATTTTTTTAGTTCTTTATCTTCAAATTCTAATTCCAAAATTAACAATTTTTTATTTTCATCAATATTTAATTTTTGTAAATATTTATAGGTTTTTTTTAATTCCTTTTCTTTTATTTTTATAATAAGATTAATTTCGTCATCTGTAAAATATAATATTTCTTTAATGTCTTTTTTCAAAAATAGTTTTTCAAAAATATTTATTTCTAAACCTTTTTGGTTGTATATTTTTTCTTCTAATTGGGTTATTTCTAAAGCCATGGGTTTAATCAATTCTGAATTATTCATGAAAAAATCTAAGTCTTTATCATTTGTATGTAAATAAGGTAATGAACCAAAAATCATAAAATCAGAAATTGCTCCTAAGCCAGCAATTTTTTTCAAAAACAAGTTTTCATTAAATAAATAATAATAAAAATCATAAACTATTGCTGAATTTGATGGCAAATATCTACTTTCAATATATAACGCAGGATTAATTATGTTATCAATATTGTTGTTTACTTTATGATGATCAATTACGAATATAGTTTTATCTTTTAAATAATCATAATTAGTCAAACTATAATCTAAAAAGAAAATATATTTATATTTATCAAAACTAGTTTTATTTTCCGTATCCAATATTTTGTGTTCATTATCTCTAGCAAAGTGAACGTCAAAATCTTTTTTGTATTTTAAATCATATTTTTCCAATATTTCAGAAAAAACAATTGCGGATGAAATTCCATCAAAATCATAATGTGAAAAAATAAGGATTTTTCCGTCAATGTTTTTCAAAATCTTTTTTAAAATTTCGTACTTTTCGGAAAAATCTAACTTTTGCATATTTATACCAATTCTGCTTTTTTCTTGGCCTTAGTATTTACAATAAAATATCTTTTTTGACCGCATTTACTACAAATTGCTACAAAAGTAGGTTTTTTACCCTGTTTTTTTATTTTTATGATGAATCTTGTTTTTCCACCATATCCTTTAACATGTTTCGCTTCGTGCTTTCTTGCATGTTGTTTTAACACACTTTTTGCACCTGTTTTAAATTCTTTTAATTTATGTGTTTCGTGACTATTACACTTTTTACAATATAATTTAATTTCTTTTGGTACTTTCATATTAATCCCCAGAACGAGTTTAGATATATTTATATAGATTTATTCTATATATTAATTACTTTATTATATATTAGAGAGGAAAATGTTTATAAAGACTTTTGTTGGTGGAATCTATGTTTAAGGCTTTGGGTAATGCTTTTTTGGATGTTTTTAAAAAACCATTTGTGACATTATATACATACATATTTTATTTTATAATATTATTTTTAACAATTATTTTTAATTATTATACTTATAATTTATTATATCCAGAAGGAATTTTTGGAATCTCTTTATTTTCATATTGGTTAAATAGTCAATTGTTGTTGTCAATTTTAAACGTGTTGGTTTTCCTATTTTTAACTTATCTTGAAGCATTAATATTTGTGTATATTTTAAACAAAAAAATAGAAAATGAAAAAAAGTTTAATGGTGTTGCAAAAGTATTTGGTTTTAATATATTTATATTATTAATAATTTTTGTAATACCATTAATTGTTTTATTTTTAACAAATTTTAATAGTGTGTTAATGATTATTTATTTGTTTTATTTATTATTTGCAACATTTATATTAAATCCTTACTTATTTATGACTCCTATGTTATTAGTTAGTTTAGATTTAAAAAGCGCTTTAACAGAATCTTTTGAATTTGGAAAAAATCATTATTGGAAAATATTACTTTTTGAATTTTTATTTTTAGTATTATTTACTATAATTTATTTATTGTGTAATTATTTAGATTTGTTTGTAGATGGTTTAGGGTTAATAATATTACAAATATTAACAGTATTGTTTTTTGTTTGGTATACTTATTTTTCATATAATTGGTATTATAGTTAAAGGTCATTTATATGTACTTAAAAGAAATGGAATTAGATAACTTTAAGTCTTTTAAACATCAAAGATTTTTGTTTAATCAATCCATTACTGCAATAACAGGCCCAAACGGTTCTGGTAAAAGTAATATTTTTGATGCTATTTTATTTGTTTTAGGGAATAATTCTTCTTTAAAATTAAGATATAAAAAGATATCTGATTTAATTAATAAAGATCAAAAAGAAAAAATTGCAAATGTTAAATTAACTTTTTCAGATGGTACTATTTTAGAACGATTTGTTTCTGAAGATTCATCTATTTTTAGACTAAATGGTAAAAGAACAACCCAAGAATCAATAATTAGTTTTTTAAAAGAATTAAAAATAAGTTCAGAAGGACATAATTTTGTTCAACAAGGAAACAATAAAAGAATAGTAGATATGACCGGGATAGAAAGAAAAAAATTATTTGAAGATATTGCCGGAGTAAGTTTGTTTGATGAACAAAAAGAAAAATCAAATAAAAATTTGGAATTTGTTAAAACAAAAATAACCCAAGCAAAAACAATATTGAATGAAAGAAAAATTATTTTAGATAATTTAACACAAGAAAGAGAAATTGCCTTAGAATATATTGATGTTAAAAACAAAGAAATAATTTATAAGGCTATATTATTGAAAAAAGAGAAATTAAGTTTAGAAAAAGAGATCCAAAGAAATACCTCTAAAGTAGAATTATTAAATTCAAAAATTCCTGAAATGGAAGGAGATTTAGATAAATTATATTTGAAAATTAATGAAAATAAATCAAGATTGAATAAATTGAATGAAGATTTAGATACTAAAACAAAAGAGTTTAATGAAATAGATTCTGATTGTAGGATTTTTGAATATAAAATAAATGATACTATTACTAATATAAACAATTTTAAGAATGAATTAATAAAAATTAATGATAAAATTGATAAATTAAAGCAAAATATAAATAATATAGATTCCGTTTTAGAAAATATAACTGAATTAAAATTAAAATCAAAAAATTTAAAGAAAGAATTAGAAAGTTATGATGCTAATAAAATAGATGAAATTAATAAAAAAATAAAAGAAGAAAATAAAAAAATAGACTTAAAAATCCAAGAAATATATTCAAAAGTTTATGAATTAACATCTCAAAAGGATAATTATGAAAAAAATATAGAATTAAAGAAAAATGATTTAATTATGGTTTCAGATTATGAAAAAGAAATAGTTAGTTTTAAAGAAAAAATATTAGATGTTGAAGAATACGAATTAACAATTAAAAAATATAAAGATGAAAAATATAATTTAGAAGTAAATATTGAAAACGATGTTCAAAAAGTAGATCAAATAAAAGAAAAAATATTTGATTTAAATTCTAAAATTGATAAAAATAATAATAAAATAGATTCATTAAAACAAGCAAAAAAGGAAATTTCTGATTTAATTGTAATTAATGATGATTTAGAGATAGATAAAATTTTAACAGATTTTGAATCCAAAAATATTTATGGCAAATTCTTTTTTGTTTTTAGATCTAATGAAAAGGACGTAAAGTCAAAAATAATTATTAAGGAAATAGATTCTGAATTAAAAATTAAAGAATTAATTTCGCAAAACGAAAAATATAATGATAGTTTGATAGATTTTAATGAAGAATTAAAAACTAAAGAAATTAGTTTTAAAACAAATAGTAAACTTTTGCAAGATTTGGATATTGAATTATTTGATGTTCAGGCAAAAAAAGAAAATGTAGTTAAAAACAACTATGTTTTACAAAATAAAATTAATATTTTGGAAAATGAAATAAAAAATATTAAATCAAAAGTGTATTCTTTAAATAATGTTGATGATATAAATTCAAAATTATCTAATTTTGAATTAGAAATTAATTCTTTAAAGTCTAAAAAAATAGAATACAATTCAGATTTTGAAAAATATAAAGACCTAACTAAAAATTATCACGAAGTTTTAGAAAATTTACAATCTAAAGAAAAAGAATATAATGATATGATGTTAAATAATAACTTAAATAAAAAAGAAATAGAAAATTATCAAAATAATTGTATAGAAATCCAAAACAAAATAAATGATTTTAATCAAAAACATGATAAATTAAATATTGAGTTTGAAAATTTAAATAAAAAAAGATTGAATATTAAAAACGAATTAAATTTAATTTTAAATGATAGAGAGAAATTAAATCTTATTATAAATACAGATTTAGAAAATAAGAACAATTTAAATACCAATATTTCTTTATCTAAAAATGAGTTAAATGATATTAGAAAAAATTTGTTTATTAAAGAAGAAGAATTAGTAAAGAAAATAGAAGAAATTAAAAAATATATATCTATAAATCAAAATGTAGATGTTAATTCTTTAGAAGAAAAAAATTTAGAATTACAAAAAAAATCATTCAAAGATTTGGAAACTGAATATTATAATTTATTAGAACAACTAAATAATTTTGGAAATGTAAATTTAAAATCTATTGAAGATTATAAAGAATATTTAGAAAAGTATAATGTAATAAACGAAAGAGTTTTTGCTTTGGAATCCGAATCAGAAGAAATAAAATCAAAAATTAAAGAAATTCAAATGCAAAAAGAAGCTAAATTTATGACTTGTTTTACAAACATAAATAACAAATTTAAAGAAATATTACAAAAATTAAATTTAAATGATTTGGAATTTGGGCTAGTTAAAAACGAAGAAGAAATATTAGAAGTTTTATTAAATGCCAAAAATAAAAGAACTATATCTTTGTCTGGTGGAGAAAAAGCCTTGGTAACAATATCCTTTTTATTATCTAATTTATTATTAGAGCCATCATCATTTTATTTGTTAGATGAAATAGATGCTGATTTAGATTATAATAATTCTGAAAAAGTATATGATATGTTGAATGATTATGCCAAAGATTCCCAAATATTTATGGTTACCCATAATCCAGTAGTAGTTAATAAAGCTAATAATGTAATTGGTGTAAGTAAAAATACTAAAGGAATTACTACTGTTTTTATTAAACAGGAAAACCAATAAATATAACTTTGTATTATAATATATGTGATTTTATGAAAATAACTAAAAAAGAATTTGTAGGAAATCCAATTCAAAGCCCGATGTTAAGTTTAGCAGAAAAAGATTTAGAAAGAGTTTCTGATTTAAAAAGATTTAACAAATTTTTAAATAATGAAAATTTAGAAGGCTTAAATAAAGATATTAAAGCTAAATTGCTAAAAAAGTGATTTTATGAAAATAATGATTTGTGGTTTAACAGGTACAGGCAAAAGTACTATTGCAAAAGCTATATCTGAGGCTATGGGTTATGAGTATTTAGCATCTTCTAAATTATTAAGAGAATTTGCGGGAAAAGATACTAAAAAAGGTCAAGAGTTTTGGGCAGAAAAAGAAGGTCAAGAGTTTTTAGATTCCAGATATAATTCTAGTATAGATGAAGAATATGATAAATATTTATTAGATTTAATGGATAAAAAAGATGATTTCATTATTGATTCTTGGACTATGCCTTGGTTATATAATAATGATAATGTTCTAAAGATTTATTTAAAATGTCCATTTAGTATACGAGTAAACAGAGTAATGTTAAGAGACAAATTAAAAGAACAAGACGCAAAAACAATGGTAAAAAAGAAAGATTCTGATACTAGAAAAATATTTTTACAAAACTATTGTTTTGATATTACCAAAGATTTAGATAAATTTGATTTAGTTATTAATACTCAGTATTTTGATTCTAAAGCAGTTATTCTATACATTTTAAATTACGTAAAAACTTTCGAGAAATATTACAAATAATATGATTAAAGTAAAATTTAAGTTTGATTATTTGAATTCTTTATTAACCAGTTATTATATCTTGTGTTTATCCTCAAAAGATCATTTAAATTGTAATTTAAAGTTGTATTCTAATTTTAAAATTTTCAAAACACAATCTATAAGATATTTAGATTATATTTAATCTTTGAGTTTTGTTTTTAATAAAGAACAATCAATGTATAGATTAAATCTTTTTTCTCCAGAATTAAAAACAATTAAAACATATTGTAAGATTAAAAAGGTTCCCAAAATAATACAAACTGATTTCTTATTATTTGAGAAACAATTTAAACCTTATTTTTTGAAATTAAAACCTAAATTAGATTCATTTATAAAATTTAAAAACCAAAATTTATCAAAACTTATATTAACTATTTATAGTTCTGCAATAAAGTTAACTAAAAAACAGATTAGAATATTTAAAACAATTGATATCAGAGTTTTAGAGGGCATTTCTCCAAGTTCTTTTGC
>CAZMGA010000024.1:0-8078 GCA_964565725.1 uncultured archaeon
AAACACAATGACCTTCATGCCATAAAAATTCTTTTGTTCTTAAAAATAATCTTGTAATCCCAATTTCCCATCTAACTACATTACACCATTGATTTATTCTTAATGGCAAATCTCTCCAACTTCTTATCCATTTACCATAAGAGTCATACATTATAGTTTCTGATGTAGGTCTTATAGCCAATTTATTTTGATCATCTGTATTTGCAATCCACGCCACTTCAGGAGCAAAACCTTCTGCATGATCTGCTTCTTTTTTAAAAAAAGATTCTGGAATTAATAATGGAAAATAAGCATTTTTAACTTTAAATTTTGTTTTAATTGTGTTATCAAAATTATTTTGTATAGCTTCCCACATTTCATAAGCTCTAGGTCTAATAACCATAAAGCCCCTAACACTCGAAAAATCCGCAAGTTCTGCTCTTTGCACAACTTCATTATACCAATCAGTTATATTTTCTGATTTTTTAGTTAATGCTTTTTCATCCATAATTAATCTCCTGTGCTTCCATAGCACCCCGGCAACTATATAATTAGAACATATATATTTAAAAAATAAAGATATTAAATAAAAAACAATTCAAAAAAAATTCAAATATATTTTTTTATATAAAAACAGATGGGCGAGGCAGGATTTGAACCTGCGACATACTGCGTATAAGACAGCCGCTCTACCAGACTGAGCTACACACCCATTTATTCTAGTTTTAAATAATAAATAAGATAATTTTAAAATTATATTTAAATTGGCAATAAAATGTTTATAAACATATCTAAAGTATTTTCTTTATGCAAAAATACATTTCAATTATAGGAAATTTAGAAAAACAACTTCTTTCAGACACAAACAAATTAAAAGAAATGTCTAAAAATATAAATAATTCCAATTATGATAAATATATTTCTTATTTGAGAGGAGAAATTGCTTTAAAAAACAGCAATTCTAAAATAATTGAAGAATATTTAGGAAAAACAAAGATTTTAGAATATTTGGACCTTTTTAATAAAGAATATCAAAATTTACAAGAACATATAAATGATATTCAAAAAATTAAAGAATTAAATGAATTTTTAGAATCTTTTAGGACACATAGAACATATTATTTAAATGATACATTATTAGAAAGATTTTTATCTAGTTTTTTAAATAATTATTCTGAAGATTTTAAATTTAAAACAGAATTTGCAGGACAAATAAATTTAGATGACTTTGCTAATTCAGTAAATGGAAAAAAAGAAAATAATATTGTAGAACTAAAATATGAAAAAATTCCTAAAGCTGTTAAATTAGGATACAATTTGGGTTTGAAAAAATTTATTATTGAATCCTTAAATTTAAAATTAGTTTTTAAAAATAATTATATTTTAGAAATTTATTCTACAAGTAATATGATTTTAAAAACAGACAAAATAGCAAAAGAAAATGATATAAAATATAATTAAATATCTCAAGAGGAGGCTTTTTTATGCAAAACGAAGATAATCAATTTTTAAGTGAGGGCACTAAAAGAATTAAAGGCAAAGATGCACAAAGAATAAATATTTTAATTGGAAAAACTGTTGCTAATGCTATAAGATCTACTTTAGGACCAAAAGGTATGGATAAAATGATAGTAGATGAAATGGGAGATGTAACAATAAGTAATGATGGCGCTACAATATTAAAAGAAATGGCTATTGATCATCCAGTAGGAAAAATGTTAGTAAATTTAGCAAAAAATCAAGATTCAGAAATTGGAGATGGAACAACTACCGCAGTAGTAATAACTGGGGCATTATTAGAAGAAGCAGAAAGTTTATTAGATAATGGAATACACCCTTCAAATATTATAAATGGATATAGATTAGCAAGTGAAAATGCAATTAAGATTTATGAAAAAATTAGTACAAAAATAGATGTAAATGATAAAAATACATTATATAATATAGCTTTAACATCTTTGACTGGAAAGGCATCAGAATCCTGCCCAAAAATTGCAGAATTAACTGTTAACTCTATTTTAGAAGTTATAGATATTAAAAATAATAAAAATGTTATAGATATAGACAATATTAAAATTGAAAAAAAAGAAGGGGCTGCATTAGAAGATAGTGAATTGATAAAAGGAATTGTTTTAGATAAAGAAAAAGTTAGTTCGAATATGCCTTCAGAAATTAAAGATGCAAAAATTGCATTATTAGATGTAGCATTAGAAATTAAAGGTCCAGAAACAGATACAAAAATATCAATTACTAGTCCAGAACAAATGGAACAATTTATAGAACAAGAGGAAAAAATGATTAAAGAAAAAGTAGATTTAATAAAAAAATCTGGAGCAAATGTAATATTTTGTCAAAAAGGAATTGATGATTTAGCACAACACTTTTTAGCTAAATATGGAATTATGGCTGCAAGAAGAATAAAAAAATCAGATATGGATAAATTAGCTAAAGCAACTTCTGCAAATATAGTTTCAAGATTAAAAGATTTAAATCCAAAAGATTTGGGACAAGCAAAAGTTGTTGAAGAAAAAAAAATAGCTGGAGAAAATATGTTATTTGTAAAAGGTTGCAAAAATCCAAAAGCCGTAACAATATTTATTAGAGGTGGAACAGAACAAGTAATTAATGAAGCAGAACGTGCAGTAAATGATTCAATAGGAGCGGTATCTGTTGCAATAAAATCTGGCAAAGTAGTTATTGGTGCAGGAGCTTGTGAAACTGAAGTTGCAATGCAATTAAGAGAATATGCAAAAGAAATTGGTGGTAGAGAACAATTAGCAATTGATTGTTTTGCAAATGCTTTAGAAATAATACCAAAAACATTGGCAGAAACAGCAGGAATGAATCCATTAGATGCAATAGTATCTTTAAGAAATAATCACAAAAAAAATGGAATTAATTATGGTGTAAATGTAATTGATGGCAAAATAGATGAAATGTCTAAAAAGAAAGTAATTGAACCTTTAACATTAAAAACACAAGCTATAACTGCAGCATCAGAAGTTACACAAATGATTTTAAGAATTGATGATGTTATTGCTGGAAATGCTCGTAATAAAATGCCAAGACCAGGAATGGACGGAATGGATTAAATCCATTTCTTTTATTTATTTTATTATATTATTTTAGATAATTAATTTAAAATAACAAATAAATTTATATACTCTTTTTAAATATATTAAATATGGACGAATTTATTGAAAATATTAAAGAGCAAATTTTAGAACTTATAAAAAATAAAAGTTCTACCATAATTGTTTTAAAAAATTCTAGAAAAATAATAACTAACCCTAGATTTATATTTGACATTAAAGCTTTAGAACAAGGGTATTTAAGATGGACTTATAATAATAGATCAGATGAAGTATCATTAATGAATATATCTTCTATAGAATTACAAAAAAGAATTTATTAAAACTATTTATAAATTTTAATACAATATTTAATTATGCCTGAAATTGAAATTTTACCTTGGATCCATGATATTAATCTAAATAGCCAAGCACAAGCCATAACATATATTAAAAATTTACCAAAAAATTCTATTATTTTAATGGAAATAGATGATTCTCATATTAATGGATTTAACGATATCCCTAATTTTCTAAAAGCTAAAGGAATAGACACCAGTATTGCCGCAGTTCTAGAAGTTTATTTAGAATGTCAAAAAAGAAACATTGTTGTATTACCTCTAGACAATGCAAATATTATTAAAAAGATATTTGATATTCGAGACAGAGAAAAACTTTCTGGAGCAAAAGAAGCAGAATTTACTAGAGGATTTAATGCAATTAGAGAACAAGTAATGTTATCTAGAATTTTATCTGCATTAAAACTACATCCTAAAAAAAATATTTCTGTTTTAATTGGTGGAGAACATCATGAAAGAATTTACAAAGCCTTGGTTGAAAATACCCCTAATGGTTATTCTATTAAAGTTAATGAAACTTCAAAAAGAATTTATGAATTATTTTCTAAACAACATTATTTTGAACCTAGATATGATACTAACTTCCCATGGATTCACACAACAAATAAAATAAATAAATTTAGAGAACAACAAAAACAAAGAATTCAAAAAAAATTACAAAAAAGAAAAAGAAAAATATTACAAGAAAGATTAACAAAACCAAAATAAAAAATATTTTAATTTATCTTATATAATTATTTCCATCTTCTTTGTCTTCATCATCATCTGATTTTTCTTTTGAAATTTTTATTCTTGCAATAGCTTTTTTAAAATCATTTATAGTTATTGGAATTGGTTTCATTTCAGATGCTTCTAAAGATATTAATGCAGCTTCTCTTAAAACACCATTTAGATCCGCACCAGAAAAATCTTTTGATTCTTTTGCAACATATTTTAAATCGTCTTCTTTTTCTATCAACATTTTTTTAGATAATCTCTTTAATATATCTAATCTTTCTGTTTCTTCAGGCAAACCAATATTTAACAATAAATCAATTCTCCCTGGTCTTAATAAAGCATTATCCAAATTATGCAATTTATTTGTAGCTGCTAAAAATACAACCCCTTTAGAACCAGTTAAACCATCAATTTCAGTTAATAATTGATTTACAACTCTATATGTTGTTTGATTTGTATCTAATAATCTTTTTGGAGCTACAGCATCAATTTCATCAAAAAATACAATACAAGGCGAAGTTTGTCTTGCTTTCATAAAAATATTTCTTATAGCTTTTTCACTTTCACCCAACCATTTACTAAAAATCTCTGGGCCTTTAATAGAAATAAAATTTGCTTCGCATTCATTAGCAATAGCTTTTGCCAACATTGTTTTTCCTGTTCCGGGTGGACCATATAATAAAATTCCTTTTATTGGAGGTATTCCCGCTTTATCAAAAGAATCATAATATTTTAAAGGCCATTCAACCATTTTTTTAACTTCTTTTTTAACTGTATCTAAACCACCAATGTCATCCCAACGTATATCTGGAACCTCTACAAAAACTTCTCTTAAAGCAGAAGGTCTAACTTCTAATAAAGCTTTGTCAAAATCATCTTTTTTAATTTCTATTTTTTCTAATTCTTCTAAAGGTATTTCTTCACAATTTAAATTAATAATTTCTGTATTAATACTTCTTCTTATTGATTGCATAGCTGCTTCTTTAACTAAAGCTGCTAAATCTGCACCTACAAAACCATGAGTCATACTTAATACAAAATCTAAATCAAAATCTTTTGATAATGGCACATCTCTTGTTAAAATATCTAATATCTCTTTTCTACCTTCTTTATCTGGAGCCCCAATTTCAATTTCTCTATCAAACCTTCCAGGTCTTCTTAACGCAGGATCTATAGAATTAGGTCTATTTGTAGCAGCAATAACTATTACTTGTCCTCTTGCTTCCAAACCATCCATTATACTCAATAATTGCGCAACAACTCTCTTTTCAACTTCTCCTGAAACTTCCTCTCTAATTGGAGCTATGGCATCTATTTCATCTATAAAAATTATTGCAGGGGAATTTTCTTGCGCTTCTTTAAAGATAGCTCTTAGTTTATCTTCTGAACCTCCAACATATCTACTCATTATACTTGGCCCATTAATCAAACAAAAATGAGCATTAGTTTCACTTGCTACAGCTTTTGCAATTAATGTTTTTCCAGTTCCTGGAGGGCCATATAATAAAACCCCTTTTGGTGGTTCTACTCCTACTTTGTTAAATAATTCAGGATGTTTTAAAGGTAATTCTATCATTTCTCTAATTTTTCCTAATTGTTTTTTTATTCCACCTATATCTTCATAACTTATTCTAGGTACAGAAACATCATTTGGATCTGTAGGGGTAGTTAATAATTCTACTTCCGTATTATCAGTAATTAATACTGCTCCTTTTGGTTGTGTGCTTTGAACTACTAAAATAATTGGGCTACCAAAAATAGCGAACATTATTTCTTCTCCAACTATTATTGGTTTATCTAAAAAATTTTTTTTAAGCAACCTAGCATAAGAACCTTGTGGAAAATTTACTTCTTGTAATGGAGCAAATGTTACTTTTTTTGCAATTTCTAATTTTGCTTTTTTTATTGTAACAGTATCTCCTATTGTAACTCCAGCATTTTTTCTTGTAAAAGAATCCATTCTAATTATTTCATTGCCTTCATCATTTGGTCTAGAAGCCCAAATTTTTCCTAAAGTTTCTTTTTTACCTTTAATAATTACATAATCATTGGCTTTTAAACCTAAACTTGCACGCGTATCATTGTCTATAGCGACTATTTTTTTACCCACTAAATTAGGGTCAGATTCCATTACTTTCAATGTTTTTTCAAATGCCATAACTATCCCTATTTTACCTTTTTAATTAAACTATATGTACACCAACCTAAAAAGAAACTTAAAGAGATGTATATATATGGTGATTTAAATAAATAATTCATTAAATAGCTCATAGATATTGTTCCATAATAAATTAAAAATGCAAACCAAAATCCCAAATATAAAATTATTAATAATATTACACCTACATAAATTTCAGAAAAATCAAATTCTAATTTTTTATCTAAAAATTCAAATATAAAAAATCCAAATATAAAAAATGCAACAATAAAAGCATAATTTACGAATGTTGTATTTATAGATTTAAAAACTAATTGTCCTAATAAAAAGATTAATAAAAAACTAATTAAAAAACTACTTATAATTAAAAATATTTTTTTATTCTTCATAAATTCACCTCAAATAATTATCTATTTCTTCATATGTTGTAGCACAACCTGCATTTTTTATAGCATATAATAATGGTTTTTTGAAATTAACATTTTTTAAATCTTCAAAATAATTATTTTTTATCATAAAACTTACTAAATCTACACTTCTAATTACAGGTATAGAGTTTATGTGGGAATGAACTAAATTCAACATTTCTTTATTAACCATTACTTTTTCCTTATATCTTTTTTCAATCATATTATGTAATTTGTTTGGATGTTCTATCAACCATCTTGTGGTTATTTCATCTATTACTAATATTGCTTGTTTTTCTTTTGCAGATATTACACTTTCCAATTCACCCGCTTGTAAAATTTCAATATTTCCATGAACAGTATAAAAAATTTTATTGCTTTTTATTTCCAAATTATTTACTAAGTTTTTATTTATAGGAATAATTTCAATAACCCCTTTTTTTATTAAACTTTCATATTGTACAGCAGTCCAACTAAATTTAGATACTTTGTTTTTTATAGCTATGGTTTCATCGTATACAGCATCAGTAATATAAATTTTAACAAAGGGGTTTCTTTCTTTAAATTTTTCTAAATATTTAACTAAACCTACTTCTGCCAAACTAATTAATGCCCCAGAATCAAAAATTAAATTTCGCATATTAATCAAACTCCTTTGTCAACATAGCAACTTTTTGTGCAATTAAAGTTTCAAAAGATTTTAAATTATGAGTTAGGGTATTTGTCAAATAACTTTGTAAATCATAAAGATTAACATTAAATATACTTAATATTTTTTTTTGAGATAAACCCATTTCATATAATCTAGCTGAAATTTTGACTTTTCCTTTCTTTGATATATTATTTATATAATTGAAAAGTTCTTTATTATCATTTCTAAATAAAATTTTAAATCTAGAAAACATTAAAGGCAAGTCTGAAATTTGTTTTTTTTCAATAGAATCTAAAAAATAAAGGATTTTTTGTTTTGATTTATCCCAACTTTTATTGTTTACTATATGATCTTGTGCTAAAATTTTATACAATATATAACATATCAAACTCAAATACAAAACGTTTATTTGATTTTTTGTTACGCTATATTCAACAAGTTCATTACTTTTACGTTTTAATGAAATTATATATCCTCTTTGAAGTTCTTGTTGAATTGAATCAATTGTTTTCTTATACTCATTAGGGTTATTTAAATCGGCCATAACAAAAAAACTACAAAGAGTTTTTATATTTATTTATATATTATTTAAAAAAATAGGCTATTACAAAAGTTTTTAAATGTTATGCAACAAATAATATTATATCTTAGAGATGTGTTTCTGCTTCGGTGGTCCAATGGTTATGATCGAACCCTGTCACGGTTCAGATCCGGGTTCAATTCCCGGCCGAGGCG
>CAZMGA010000025.1:0-8023 GCA_964565725.1 uncultured archaeon
TTGCGGATATTTTAACAACTTGGTTTATGAATGCTCCAATTTTGTTATGGTATGTTGGGAGTAAAAAGAAGTGATATTTATGAATGTTTTTAAAAATGTCAAAGTAATTATTTTTTTAGTAGTATTAATTTTAGGAGCTATAATTTTAGCTGTTAAAGGTATAGATTATGGTTTGGATTTTAAAGGAGGAACACAATTTATTTTAACTTTAGATAAAGAAGTTGATGCTTCCACCATGGATAAAATGCAATCTACTATAGCTCAAAGATTGGATTGGACTGGTTTACAAGACGTAAAAGTAACTAGTTGGGATTCAAAATATATAGGGGTTCAAATTGCCGAAAGTGATCCAGAAAAAATTGCTCAATTAGAAGAATTACTACAAAAACAAGGTCGTTTTGAATGTATATTTAAAGAGAAAATACTATTTACTGGTGATGATGTAATAACAGTAAGTAAAAGTGCAGAAGGCGGTTATGGTATATTTAAACACGAAAATTATTATTCTTGGAGATTGCCTTTTAATTTAAGTGCAAAAGGTGCTAGAGACTTTTCAGAAGGAATTTGGAAAAGTTGTGTTATTTTGCCAGATGGTAGTGCTAATTGTCCAAGTACTTATTTTTATATTGATAGACCTATGAATAGTATTGTTTTAATTCCTCAAGATGTATATGATAACGAAAAATATACAAATAATAATATAAAATTAGAAGATATTTTTTCTGTAGCGTCTGTAAATTATAAAGTATATTCTGAGTTAAATGAAGAATTTATAAATTCTTTAAAAAAGGAAATTAAAGATAAAAACATAACTAATATTTTAGTAAATGCAGAATATGATTATTCTATATTAAATGATTCTAATTTAAATGTTAAAATAATTAGTAAAGAAAAATCAGAAAATTATCCTTGGGTTTGGTCTGCAACTGGTTTAAAAACAATAATTGGTTTAAATAAAGATATTACTAATGTAAATGCAACATCTGTAGATTCTAGTAATTTCCAAGTATATTTAAATTTAATTATAGAGGGTTCTGCAGTAGAATTAACTGATGCTCAAAATGAATTAAATGAATTATATGCTATATTAAATTCAGGTTCTTTGCCTGTTGGTATAGATAATATTTCAAAAGAAACAGTATCTCCAATTTTGGGTAAAAATATTTTAAACAAAATTTTAATAGTTGGTATTATTTCTTTATTGGTCGTAGCATTAGTAATATTTTTAAGGTATAAAGATCCAAAAATATTTTTGCCTATATTTTTTGTAGGTACTTCAGAAGTGTTTTTAACAATTGCTTTTGCATCATTAATAAATTGGCAATTGGATTTGGGAGCAATAGCTGGAATTTTAGCTGCCGTAGGTACTGGTGTTGATGATCAAATTATTATTACCGATGAATTAGAAAAAAATAAAAAGGAAGAAAAAGAAGAAGGTAGTTTACTTTCAAAAATAAAAAGAGCATTTTTTATTGTATGGATGTCTGCTGCAACACTAGCTGTAACTATGTTGCCAATAGTGTTTGTATTTGGAGGAGTTCCAAAATTAGTTGGTTTTGCAATAACTACTTTGGCAGGAGCTGCAATAGGGGTTTTTATAACAAGACCCGCTTATGCTGTATTTATTAAACATTTATTACAGAAGTAAATATTTCTGTAATATTATTTAATAAGTTTTATATATTCTCTTTTATATATATTATTATGAATTTTAAAGGTCAAGCTAGTTTTGAGTTTTTGTTTATTTTGGGTGTTGTTTTAGTACTTATCATTGTTTCTTTATATGGCGTTTTTAAAGAAAATAAAGAAATTTCAGCTTTGGGTGTTGTTAAAACCAATATCGATAGTTATTTATTAAAAAATAATTTAAATGTAGATTACAAATTGGAAACTAATATAAATGATTCCAATATAATTATTATTATAAATTCTAGTAATGATTTTGATGAATCATTTTTAGAAGATTTAAATAATACTTTAAAAACTGAATTTAATAATGTATTTTTGGGGTGAAATATATGGATAAAAAAAATAATGAACAAGCAGCAATTGGTTTAGTAAAATTATATGTTGAACAAATTGCAAGATTAGGTTTAAAAAGAAAATTAGATTTAGATAGTATAATTAGTGCATATTTGTATACTTTGGCAAGATTAGATAATAAATCAGAAGAAATGAAAATATTTGATAAATTAGCAGATAGTGAAACAGAAGAAGTAAAATCCGAAACAAAAGAAGAAGTATTAAAAGAATTTGTATAAAGGGATTGTAGTGTATGTTCTGGATGAATATTCTGTTAATAATTTAGATGAAATTATTAATAAAAAAGCAGTATTAGATCTAGAATATTGGTACAAAACAAGTAAAAAACCTTTATTAATTTTTGGACCTACTGGTATTGGTAAATCAACAATAGTTAATTTATTTGCAAAAAAAAATAATTTAACAATTTATGAACTAACCCCTTCAGATAATAGAGACAAAGAAACTATTGAAAGCAATATAAATGCAGTAGCTAATTCTAAAAGTTTATTTAACAATAAAAACTTATTATTTTTTGATGATATAGATGTTTTTTTTTCTGATGACAGAGGTGGTTTTGAAACTATTTTAAAAGCCACAAAAACAGCTACAAATCCTGTAATTTTTTGTGCTACTAACATTTATGCTGACAAAAAATTATCCGAATTAAGAGAAATTTGTGAATTAATTGAAATTAAACCTTTATATTCTAATGTCTTATTAAAATATATTGAAAAAATTTTAGAAAGTAAAAAGATAAAATACGAAATTAATGCGTTAACAGAATTAATAAAATTAAATTCAAATGATTTAAGATCTTTGTTTTTGGATATAGATTTTTTAAAGCATATGGGAATTTACAAAGAAAATTTAAATTTAATTTCTGGCAGAGAAAGAAAAAATGATGTTTTTAAAACAGTAATTGGTTTATTTAAATCTAAAACATTTGAAGAAGCAAAAAAAATTAGTGATGCTTCAGAAATAGATTATGATTTATTAAATGAATGGATAATTGAAAATTTACCTTTGTTTTACGAAGGTGAAAATTTAAAAAAAGCATATTATTACTTGTCTTTAGCGTCATTAAATAAAACAAGAATTTATTCCAGACAAAATTGGATTTTTTTTAAATACTTTTTAATTTTTGGAATTATAGCTCCTACGATGCCTATATATAAAGATAAATTTAGTTATAAAATATCTTTTCCACAAAGTATAAAAAAAAGAATGAAAGAATCTAGTACATTTGCGAAAAATAAACAATTAGCAAACATCTTTTCAAAAGTATTTAAAGGTTCAAATTTAAAGATTATTTCTGAATTATATTTATATGAATTTTTTTTAAAATCAGATGAATTTAAAGATTATTTATTATCTAAATTAACTGAAGAAGAAATAAATGTAATAGAAAATCATTTTAAAACAAAAATTATTTTTAATAATTTAGAAAAATTAGAACCAAAAAAAGAAATAATTAAAAAAGAGGAATTAAAATTACCTGAAAAACAAAGAAAATTATTTTAATCCTTAAAATTTATTGTATTTTCAGGTCTGTTTATAACTTTAAAATCAATTCCGTTTTTTTTCATAAAATCTATTGATCCTTTTGCCCCTAAATAATCACTATATGTAATAACTTTTTTAATCCCACAATTAACTATTTCTTTTGCGCACATTCTACAAGGTATGGTTGTACAATATAATGTTGCGTCATTAATATTTGTACCTGTTTTTGCTGCTTGAACTATTGCATTTTGTTCAGCATGTACTGCTCTACAATCTTCTGATCCAAATCCAGATTCTAAATTTAATTCATCTTTCCTACAACCCAATTTTAAACAATCTTCAGATCCACTTACAGCCCCATTATAACCAGTAGATAAAATTCTTTTGTCTTTAACTATTATTGCTCCAACATTATGTCTCCAACAAGTACTTCTCTCAGCAACCACAGATGTAATTTTCATAAAATATTCATCCCATGTTAATCTTTTTTTAATATTAAATTTTAAAACAAAATCTATTTTTTTCTTTAAATCTTCTATTGTAGAATCATTGTAAATTAATTTATCTGACAATTTATAAACTTTGTCTAATTGTTGCGCATTTTCATTTCCTAATAATTCTTTTTTTTCTTGTTCTTCAAATTCTTTTAATGTTAATGCATTTTCATTTCTACCTCTTTTTTTTGCACGCTCAAATCTTAATTCTATTGATGCATTAACCCCTAATAAAATAAACTCATTCATTTTTTTTAGCTCTTCAACTTCTTTTACATTTCTTATACTATCTATAACAAAATCTCTTTTGCCTTTATTAAGTTCTTCATTTACTTTTTCGATAATTCTTTTAGCTAAAATGTTTGCTCCAAATTTTTCTCTTAATTCATTTCCAATGTTAACTAAATTTTCTCGACTTAATTCTAAATTTCTTTTTTTTGTTTCATCTCTAATAACATCACTCAAAGAAAAGTAAGTATAATTTTTTTCTTTTAAAATATTTGCAACTTCACTTTTACCAGCTGCATTATATCCACATAAACCAATTATCATTATATCACCATAAGTTATAAAAAACTAAAAAAAACATTAAACCCATTAATACTAATAAACTAACCCAAATTATTTTATTCCATCTAAATACTTTAAAACCATCTAATGGAGGAATAGGTATCATGTTAAAAATACCTAAAAATAAATTAATTTGAACTATTGCAAAAAATATTGTTAATATATATTTATGAGTTATAAAAAAAGAAATAATTAATGCGATAATAGCCATTACAAAATTAGATAGTGGACCTAATAAAGAAATTATTCCATTTTCTTTTTTAGTTATATTTTTGCCCCAAATATATACGGCGCCAGGTGCTGCAAAAACAAAACCACCAGAAGTAATTAAAGACAATCCTATTGCAAATAATAAACCTGTAGGCCAAAACTTAAATTCAGCCTTTGCACCATAATATATTGCGGAAAATTTATGTGCTAATTCATGCATAATAAATCCACTTAATGTTGCAATTAATATTATAGGTATTTTTATTAAAAAAGAATTCATATTTTCAGAACCAAAACCAGACCAGGAAAATGCAAAACTAATTCCTATCCATGCTACAAGTATGTTAAAAAATTCGTTGTTAGTTATTTTAAAACCTTTTTTTTTGTTGTTTAAAGTATATCCTAAGTTAGGATCAAAATAAATTTCTGGTTCAATTTCATTAGTCATAATAATATATAATAATAAATTATATAAACTAAATCCTAACGAAAATTTATGTTTACTGTTATGTATTTATTAAGCTTTAAATAAGCTTAGTATTTTTTATATATAGGTATTATGAATAATAAAGAAATAATTGATTTAATTGAAAAACAAAATAATTTTAGAAACAATTCTATAAATTTAATTGCATCAGAAAATATAATGTTTCCCGAAGTAGAAAAATATTATATTAATGATTTTATGCATAGATATGCGGAAGGAGAACCATTTAAAAGATATTATAATGGTACTAAATATGTAGATTGTATAGAAGATTTGTGTCAAACTCATTTTAAAAAACATTTTGATATTTTAAATGTTGATCTGAGACCTATTTCTGGCGCAATAGCTAATTTAGCTGTTTTTTCTGCCTTAAAAAATAAGGGAAAAGTTATTACAAATTCTTTACCTTCTGGCGGACATATAACACATAATAAAGTAGGGACTTTAGGGAGAATATTAAATTATGATATTAAAAATTTTCCTCAAAACAAAGAAAACCTTTTTGTTTCTGATATCGATGATTCAATAAAATTAATCAAAGATTATAATCCTGATTTTATAGTTTTGGGAAAGTCTATGTTTTTATTTCCAGAACCTATAAAAGAAATTAGAAATGAATTTCCAGAATTAAAAATAATTTATGATGCCGCACATGTTTTTGGATTGATATATCAAAAAGAATTTCAAAATCCTTTTAATGAAGGTGCAGATGTAATTACTGCTTCAACACATAAAACGTTTCCTGGGCCTCAAGGTGGTATAATTTTGTCCAAAACAGAAAATAATTTTGATAAATATATGTTTCCCGGAATTGTTTCAAACCATCATTTACATAGATTGCCTTCATTATATATGACAGCAAATATTTTGGATAATGAAAAAAAAGATTATGCTAAAAATGTAATATCTAATGCAAAATATTTCGCAGAAAAATTATTTGAAAATGGTTTTAATGTATGTTGTGAAAATTATGGTTTTACAAAGAGTCATCAAGTAATTTTAGATGTAAGTAATTTTAGTAATGGTAGTGACGTTGCAAATAAATTAGAAGCAAATAATATTATAGTAAATAAAAATGCTTTGCCTTGGGATAAAAGTGTAATTAATCCATCAGGAATTAGAATTGGAGTACAAGAAATGACTTTGAAAGGATATACAAAAAATGATTTTTCTGAGTTGGCGGAAAATTTTAAAAATATATTATTGTAAAGGGTGAGCTTATGGTAGAAAGTAAATTAAAAGTAGTATTATTGAATTATACTCCTAATCCTGTGAATACAGTCGCAAAATCAGCTAGGTTAAGTCATTATGGAAAATCTATTAGTGAATTAAATGAAATTATTACTGAAGAATATGCTATAGAATTAGTTAGAAGATTAATTGATATGGGGCACGATTCAGCTTTAGAAAACGCAGTATTTACTTTTGGAGTAGAAGGAATATCTCGAGCATGTTCACATCAATTAGTGCGACATAGAATGGCAAGTTATGTTCAGCAAAGTCAAAGATATGTTGCAGAAAAAGATTTTGATTTTATAATGCCTCCAACTATTGCTGAAAAGGAAGATGCAAAACAAATATTTTTAGACGAAATAGAAAGTATAAATAAAGCATACAAGAAACTTTGTGATATAGGTATAAAAAAGGAAGATGCAAGATTTTTATTACCTAACGCATGTGAAACAAAAATTATTTGCACATTTAATATGCGTTCTTTAATTAACTTTTTCAAATTAAGAATTAGTAATCATGCACAATGGGAAATTAGAGAGTTGGCTATAGAAATGTATAAATTGGTTAAAAATATAGCTCCGGTATTTTTAGAAAAATTAGATGAAGAAATAAATATTGATAAAATTAAATGATTTATTTTCTGTTTTTTAAAAAATAAAAAATAGATAAAACAATTATTAAAATAGTATCTAAAAATAAATATGCTTCTTTTATATTTTCTAATAAATGAATTCTAAAACCGTAATCAAATAAAGGGTAAAATAATTTTAAGGAATATGCTCCTCCTCCCAAAATTAAGTCTAAAATTAAATGTATAAAATATCCAAAAGCAATAAATAAAATATAATTAATAATTTTTTTGTCATTAATTTTTTTAAGGTTTTTTAAAATTACATAAACAATAATTAAAACAAAAGGTACAAAAAAACTGTGAAAAATACCCCCGTGCATAAATATATTAGATATTGGTAAAAATTTATTTAAAATATTAAAACAAAAATCAAAATCTGGTAATAATCCAGAAAATATTGCTATAAGATACCAATGTTTTCCTAAATATTTTTTAAAAGGATAAATCATTAATAAATTAATTAAAACATGTGTGCAAGGATTAGGCATAATTATAATAATAAGGAAACCTTTATAATTATATATAATATATATAAATTAGGGTTGTTTATGGATAATAATTTACCATGGGTTGAAAAATATAGACCAAAAACTTTAGATGAAGTTTATGGCAATAAATCTGTTTTAGATAGATTAAAGAAATATACGTATGATAGAAATTTGCCAAATATGATTTTTGCGGGTTCGGCAGGAACTGGAAAAACTACTTCTGCAATAGCTATTGCAAGATTATTATTTAAAGATAATTATGAAAGAAATTTTTTGGAATTAAATGCTTCTGATGATAGAGGTATTGAAGTTGTAAGAAAAACGATAAAAGATTTTGCAAGAACTTTGCCTTTAGAAGCAGAATATAAAATTATTTTTTTAG
>CAZMGA010000026.1:0-3715 GCA_964565725.1 uncultured archaeon
GGTTTAATTAACGCTTTAAAAAAAATAAATGATTATTATTCTAAAAATAATGGAAAAACAATAGCAAACAAAATGGTTTCCCAAATGTTTATTGCTAGTCCTAAATTAAGCAACTTATTATCTACACATCCACCAATAGAAGAAAGAATAAAAGTATTAGAACAAATGTAGTTATTCTAAATCTTGATCTACATTCCCCGACAAAAAAGAACAACTATATTTATATATTAAATGTTGATTATAAGAATATATTTTTTTAAATCCAATATTACTTTCAACAGAGCAGTTTAAATCAAGGTTAACAATATAATTCTTTAATTCTAAATTTTTCACTTTACAAATTTTATTCTTTTCATTAAATTCTTTTATTTTAGAATTCAAATTATCTATATTAAATTTACAATCATCATTGTTATTTTTAAATAAAGTATCTAATTGTAAATAAGAAGATTCTTGTGCCAATATTAACTCTCTGTAAGAATCATCTAAAACAATTTTATTTGAAGATAAATTTAAATATAAAAAAAATAATAAAATAAAAAAAACAAATAATAAAATAATTGTTGAAAAAAAACCATTTTTATTCATTGTTATTCCTCACACAAATTTTATTTTTTGTAAAATAATTCTCAGAATCATAATTATAATATTCTCTACACAAATCACCTGGTTTTGAATCTAGATCTCCATACAAGTGTTTTACCCCTTCAAATGTTAAATCTTTAAAATTTAAATTTTCTTTAGGGTGTATAGAAAATATAGAAATAAAAATTAATACTACAATTAAAAGAGAAAATATCAAATCAAATATGAATATTACACCTTTATTGCCAAACATAAACATTCACATCCATAAAATTATTACAAGTATTAGACAAACAATCTAAATAATCTTTTTTACTTACATTGCCATCATCAGAAACATACACTTTTATTGTTTTCATAATATAATTATCTTTTGCAATTGGCTTAATAAAACTAGCATTTAAATCCTTAAATATGGTTCTATTTAATTCACCATTTTTTTTAAATATACAAAAACCCAAAGGTTTTATTATTCTATTATTACTTCCAATTAAATTGCAATCACCATAAGCAATTTTATTTAAAGCTACATTCATATTGGTACTTAATTCCACATTTTTTTTATAATTTATTGTTTCATTAATAGTGTTATGGAAATAAACTCCTAAAATACCAAATAAAAAAATTACTAATACTAATGTTAGTACTAAATCTATAGATATAAAAAAACCTTTTTTCATGGATTAATCACCACGTTAGAATATAAAGGAACTTTGTAATCTCCTATATTTATATTTTCATTATCAGTATTAAAATCTTTTGATATTGTTAAATTTACTTTTGAATCTTTAACACTATATACACAATCTTTTACTAAAATATAATCAGAAAAATCAGAAATGTTATTTACATCAGCATATACATTTTTTTCAAAATCATTTACATAAATATATAATAGAGAAATTACACCTATAAAAAAAATAATTGATAATAAAAAATCAAAAGAAATTTGCCCTTTATTCAACACTCACAACACCATTTTCTTTTTTTAAAGTTATATCTTTATTAATATTATAATCAAAGGCTCCATTTAATTCTAAATTAATTGTTTTGGTACAAAATTTATTTGGACAAATATTATTTAAATCTTCTGAGAAAATATTTAAATCATAACTTAAATTATTATCTATTAAATAAACTTTTGAATTTTCAGGAATTGTTAAATTTACTTTTAATTGACCTGAATCATATAAATTTAACTTGTCATATGCTGTTTTTAAATTTATTAAATCATTTTCTAAATAATTCAAAGCCAACATATCTTTTACAGAATCTTCGGCATAATTTCTTAAAGGCAAAATTATAGTTTCTATTAAAACTAAAATCACCAATAAAATCATTAAAAATTCTAAACTTAACTGTCCTTTTTTATTTAAATTAAATACCATATTAAATCCCCAAAGATAAACATAATTGTGAATGCAAGTAAAATTGCAGGCACCATTGCAATTGTTTCTTTTAAAACAATTGTGTTTTCATTATAACAATTTTTAATTTTAATCACTTCTTCATCATTCAATCCAGAAGCAAACTTATTATTAATAACAATTTTACTATATAAATCTTTTCTTTTATTTAAAATATTGTTTAATTCAGGATATTTTTTATTTTTAATTATCATTTTAATTTCATTAAATAATGAAAATTTTAAGGATATTAACTTATTATTTTCATAAATCAAAGGGTATTTTAATATTTGCCCTTCTTTTAAATCTTTTAATTTGATTACTTTATCAAAAATACCTGATTTAGATATTTTAAAACCACTAATTATAAAAAAGAATAAAAACATGTAAATTATAGTAAAAAATAAATTTGAAATTAGATTTAAAGGCGTTAAAAAAAATCCTAAAACAAATAAAATTATCCCTAAAGGCCACTTTATACTTTTTGGCACTAACATTAATATTAAAGCTACAAAAATAATTAAATATATAGGCAATTTAAAATATAACAAAACAAAATAAATGCCAGTAATATAAATTGCATTTATTAAAATATTTAATATAGACTTTTTAAATTCTAAAAAAATTTTTAATCTCAAATTATTATTACTAATAAAATAATAAATTACTTTTATAAATCCAAATGGAAAAATTGCAACTATAGATAATAAAAATAAAGATAAAACAAAAGGAATTTTAGAAATGCCAAAAGAAATTAAAGATAAATTAGAAAATGGGATTATAGCCCCAATTCCTGCAAATAATTTTGCATCTCCTCCAGCAAAAATTCCAAAATGCCAAAACAAATAACATATTAAATAAATTAATGCAAAAACCAACCAATACTTTAAAACATAAATATAATTTTTAGTTATAAAAAAATATATAGTGTTAAATATTAAACCATAAATAATTAATCCAAAAGATAAGTAATTAGATACCTCTCTATACTTTAAATCAGTATAGGATGCAAATATTAAACCTATAAAAATAATTAAATTATTAAGATATAAATAAAACATAAATATAATAGAAGAGTAGTTATTTATAATTTATTCTAATATTTCTTCAAAATATTTTTCTTTATATTCAAATATTCTATTTTTAGAAACAGTACTTAATGACTTTAAGTTTAATGCAAAAATAGTTACTATTGCTACTAAAATAATAGCAAAAACCAAAGTTAAAAGGTACTCAAAAGATATTTGAGCCCTTTTATCTTTTAAAAACATTTTACTCACTTGTTGTTGTTTAGGTTCCTGTAAGTCCTTGTTCTTTTTCAATTATTTTTTTATAATTAAAATCAGCAGCGTCGTTTACATCTTTTTTTGCGGAATTTGCTATATTTACTACAACTGCAATAACTATTGCAGCCAAAACAATTGCTCCACCAATTATCAATAAATATTCTAAAGCACCTTGTGCTTTTTTATCTTTAATAAAACTCATTTCTATTCCCCCTTAGCTTTTTCTAAAACACCCTCTAAAGCATCTACGCCCTCATCTTGATAATTTATCATTTTAGATTTTATAAAAAAACCTATTATAGTCACCAAAACAATTATGCCTCCAATTAAAAGGATCAACTCTATAGATGTTTGTGCAGTTTTATCCTTAATATAGGTCATAAATATCTCTATTAAATTATATCATACCTATTAATAAATATTTCGATATGCCTTTAA
>CAZMGA010000026.1:3815-7884 GCA_964565725.1 uncultured archaeon
GATAAATCTTCCAATATATCTGACAAAGATGCTCCTGCTTTTATAGCATCATTAATTATAGATATAGTTTTTATAATCATTTCAGAATCTACATTTTCAGATAAAATAGATAATGATTCTTCAAAATTATATCCTTGTTCTAATCTTAATAAAACGTTCTCAAATTCTACATTTAAAGGCCCATAATCATAACTTGTTAATTCTCTTATAGCATATTCGTAAGTTCCACCCGTTTTTAACAAATAAGCTATTTCTCTTAAAGCGCTAGGAAAATATTTTTCAATTTGAGAAGTTCTTTTTTCTTCTAGCAATAAAGGATAACCTATAAAAAAATCAAATGCAATAAAAAATAAAACTAAACCCAAAATTATATTTTTAAACAATAAAAAAGATATAAAAAATAAAACTAAACCAGTAATAAAAGCAATAAAAATCCATAAATTCAAGTTTACATTAATTTTGTTTCTATACATTATTGTTTGAAATTTTTTAGTCCATAACATAAACATCACATATTTGGTTTAATACTTTTTATATATATTACCATTACAAATAAAATTGTAGGAAATACTACTAAAAATGACAAAACTATAATTAAAGGTGTTAAAGGTAAAGCAGTTAAAAATGAAACACTAGAACCTAAAGGAGCATTTCTTATTCCTGAAAGTATCGCAAACATAACTGGAATAACAATTCCTACAAATATATAAATCACTCCAAAAAAATTCATTTTTCCAGAAAAATTTTCAATATCAGACATTTGTTGCATAGAAACATCTTCTGCAATGGTATTCATTACTTCAGATAAATTTCCTCCACTTTTTAAAGCTCTTAACAAATGACTTATTGCGTTTTTCAAAGCAAAAGATTTTGTTCTCAAAGCTAATGCTCTTAAAGCATCTTTTACATCTGCACCTTCTTCTACTTCCATAACTGTTTTTGTTAGTTCTTCAGATAAAACACCATAATCTGTAACAGCAACAGTTCTAATTACTTTATATAAATCTAAACCTGATCTAAGTAAAACACCCATATGTCTCAAAGCATAAGGTAAATTTAAATCTATTTTTTTACTTCTATTTTTTGCAATATTTGTAGGGTATTTTAAAGAAAATATTATACTGCCAAATAAAATAAAAACAGACAATAAAAAAGCATATAAAACAGAAATATTAACAGCTAAAAAAAATAAAAATATTAAAGGGATAATAATTAAATTAACAAAAAATAATATTACAGAACAAATTGCTAAATACTGTTTTGCACTATAATTTAAATCTGCTGAATATAACTCTAAAGATAATATTTTAGTATCTGGAAACAAACCTAAAATTTTTTTGGAAATAAATTCGAAAAAACTTGTGAATTTAGAATATATTTTACCTATAGTTCTAATGCTTGGATTATAATTATAAACTAAATCTTGAGGTTTTAATATTTCTATTTTTGATCTTGTACTTTCTGAAATCAATGATCTTAATTCTTTTATACTAGCATCTGATGAAATAATTCCTTGTTTTTCATATTTTGCTTTTATTCTATTAACTATAGCATCAACTTTAGTCATATCTATATTTTGTTGAATATCGTTTCTATTTTTACTATCATTAATAGTTGTTTGATATGCCATAATTTCACTTTTTATCTTCCACGTATTTTGCAATATATCTTGCAATTTCATCTTTATCTCTAATATTTTTATCTATTAATAAATCAAAAAATTGTTTTCTACTTTCAATTTCATCCTTAATATCTTGAATAGATTTTCCACTATAATTAGATATGTTTTTCAAAACTTTTGAAGGTATAGAGGTATCATACATTTTATCTCTTCTTGGATCCCATTCAAATATTTTTTCTGCTTTTATTTCATCTTTATTTATAGAATTAACTTCTGCAATTTCTACTATTCTTCTTATTGTGCCTTGTCTTCTATCATGTAATCTATTTTGAACTATAATCATATCTAAACCAGATAACATCATTTTTGGAACTTCCATTGGAGGATTAGTAATTCTAACTAGTGTTTCTTCAGCAGAATTTGCATGCAATGTACCCATAGAACCATCATGCCCTGTATTCATAGCAGTAAATAATGCTTCTGCCTCCTTACTTCTAACTTCTCCAACAATTATTCTATCAGGTCTCATTCTTAATGCGTTTTTAGTTAACATATCTAAAGTTATTTCACCAGTACCTTCTATACCTGGAGGCCTAGATTCTAACCTTATCCAATGTTTTAAAGGCAAATTTAATTCTGCAGTATCTTCAATAGATATAACTCGATCATATTCTGGAATTAATGAACATAATACATTTAATGTAGTTGTTTTTCCAGACCCAGTACCCCCAGAAATTACAATATTTGCAGGCTTAACTTTTAAACCATCTACACACGTCCACAAATATGCAGCAATATAAGAATCTAAAGTTTTATAATTAATTAAATCTATTATTGTATAGGGGTCTTCTCTAAATTTTCTTATTGTTAATGTAGAGCCTAAAACCGATGCTGGTGGCAAAGTGGCGTTAACTCTAGAACCATCAGGTAAACGAGCATCTAAAAGTGGTTGAGAATAATCTATTCTTCTACCCGCATATCTTGCAATTCTTCCTACAATATCTTGGATTTCTTTATCGGAATAAAAAACAATATTTGTAGTCATCATTTCATATTGCCTATGAAAAACATAAACTGGACAATTAGGCCCAATTATCATAATCTCTTCTAACAAATCATCTTTTAATAATAAATCTATTTTTCCATAACCTACCATTTCTCTTACTACAGCATCAACATAAAAATTTATTTTTGATTCAGGAATTTTTAATTCAGGACTAGAAGTAATTATTTCCATTACTTTTTGTGAATAAACATTCCATCTTTGTTTATCATCTCTTATTTTATAAGGCGCTAAAGAAATTATTCTTGTTGCAGCTTCTTTTATAGTATTTATAATTTCTTGTTCACTTGTATTTGCTTTTGGAACTGGAACTTCATAATACATTAGTTTAGAATCTTTTATTTTTGAAATTGTTACTTGATTATATCTTGCTATAACTTCTTTTTCATTTTCAGTGGGTTCTTTAAATTCATTTTCAATTACTTTTGTTAATATATTTTTTGTAGGTTCTGGCTTTTCAGTATTTATTTCATTATTAATTTTTTCTAATTTGTCATTAGAGATATTATTTTGAGAAATAATATTTATTTTTTGTGAATCTTCATTTTCCTTTTTAATAAAAGAAGTCATTTGTTTTAATCGTTCTGTAGGTTCCTCAGATTTACCAGTAATTAATTTTTCTAATTCCTCATAATTAGGTGTTTTGTTTTTTTGATTTTTAAATAAATCTCCAATTATTTCTCCCATTAATTCACCTATTTATTGTAAAACATAGCTAGCATAGCTTCTATTTGCAATCTATCATTTGCACCTTCTGAAATTCTAAAATTAATTTCAGATATTACTTCTATTAACTTAACTTTGTCTATAGCACTTAATTCCTCATCTTTAAAATCAATTACTTCTCTATATGTTTGATTTAATACATCTTCCCCACTCATACCATAATCAAACATTAATTTGTATAATAAATCTCTTGCTTCTTTGAATTTTCCAGACTTTGCCAAAATAATCATTTGTTTTACTTCTTCAGGTCTTGCTCTAGAACTAATAGAATATATATCTTTATCAGTTATATTAGAATTCAAAGAACTACATGCTTGTAAAATATTTATTGCTTTTCGCATATCCCCTAAACAAACATAAAAAATTGATTCTAAAGCACTAGAATCCAAATTTAAATTTTCTTTTAATGCAACAAATTTTAACCTTTCGATTACTTCGCTTTTTTCTAAAGGTTTAAACCTAAAAACAACACATCTAGATTGTATAGGTTCTATAATTTTTGATGAATAATTACAAGATAAAATAAATCTACATGTTTTAGTATATTTTTCCATAGTCCTTCTTAATGCTTGTTGTGCATCTTGTGTTAAAGCATCAGCCTCATCTAAAAAAATAATTTTATATTCTGCTTCTAAAGGCAAAGTTCTTGCAAAATCTTT
>CAZMGA010000027.1:0-6147 GCA_964565725.1 uncultured archaeon
AATAAAAAATCTACTTTTTTAAAGAATCCAACATGTATTACTGGTCTAACTAATTCTAATCTTCCAAAGTGTCCCATACATCTATCAACAGTTTGACCACAAGTTTTACATCTTCTACCTCTATCTGCTACACCTAAATGAGGGTCCATTAATCCTCCTTCTATAGGAAATCCATCCTTATCATATAATTCAGGAGTTTTAATTTCTATTACAGATAATTTTCTAATTTGTTCAGGTGATAAAACACCTAATTTCAATGATCCAATTCTCTTTAACATATAATCCCTCTAAGCATAATCCTTAATACTAATCTTTGGATAAATTGCAATTGATTTTAATTCATCTAAAAACAATTTAAAAGAATAAGGCATCGATATTTGAACAATATTTGTACCGCTACAACTCGGACAATATAATTTTCCTTGTACTTTATCATCTATAGCTAATATTCCACATTCAGAACATATTGGTAAAACAATTTTATCTGAATCTTCAACTAACTTTTCATTTAATAACATTGCAGCACCATAACCAACTAAACAATCGGATTCCATTTCTCCAAACTTCAATCCACCTTCTTTTTCTTTTCCTTCTGTTGGTTGTCTTGTCATTAATTGTACGGGACCACGAGCTCTTGCTTGAATTTTATTCATTACTATATGGTATAATCTTCTATATGCTACCATACCAGTATAAATTTCTCCTTTAATATATGCTCCAGTTCTACCATCATAAAATGTTTCATAACCATCAGGTCTAAAACCATAATTTTCTAAAACTTTTTTAATATCATCTAAAGGTTCATTTGAAAAAGCAGTACCCGATACTTGAGAACCTTTTAATGCAGCTGCTTTTCCTCCAATTAATTCTAATAGATCTCCTATAGTCATTCTAGAAGAAATAGATACAGGATTTAATAATAAATCAGGAATAATTCCATTAGCACTTACAGGCATATCTAATTCATTTGCTAAAAATCCTACAACACCTTTTTGTCCATGTTTAGAAGAAAATTTATCTCCCATTTCTGGAATTCTTTGTGTTCTAACTTTTACCTTTAACATTTTTTCATTTCCAGAACTAGAAATAAATACTCTATCAATATAACCTTGCATATTTTTCTTAACAAACATAGATTTATCATCATATTTTTCTTCCATTAATCCTAAAGTTGGAACATTATCCATAAATCTAGGAGGTGCTAATTTAGAAATTAAAACAGTATCTTTATCTACAAAAGTTTCTATTTCAGGCAATGTATCCATACCAATATTTTTATATGCTGAATCCCCTAAAAATCCACCATTTTCTTCAGTAGGTATTGCAAAAAATTCTTTTTGCCCACTAGGATAAGTAACTTCTTTATCAGTATAAGTTCTATAATAACTCATTCTACCTAATCCTCTTTCTACTGCACCTTTATTTATTACAATTGCATCTTGAGTATTAAAACCAAAATAAGGTATAATTGCAACTACAAAATTTTGTATAATTGGTCTATCATCTAAACCCAAAATATCTGAAAAATTTGTTTTTACTAATTGTTTTTGAGGATAATATAAATTATAATATTCAGTTTCTGTTCTTAAATTATGATTTGGACCTACAAAACCTACACCTTGTTTATACATTTTTGAACCGTGTAATGCTTTTGTAGCCATGTTATGTTCTACAAAAGGAGTTAAAGATGTAACCATACTGTAAATAGTTGCGGGTTCTAATTCCATATGTGTATGTTCTTTGCCCAATACTTTTTCTGATGTAGCTATAAATAAATTATCTTCTTCATCAGCATCAATATATTCTATAATTCCTTTTTTTATTAAATCATCATATTTTATTTTTTTTGATTTTAATTGAGATATATGTTCATCAGTTAATAATACTTTTCCATCTTTAACAGTTAAAACAGGTCTTTGTAATCTACCAGCACCAGTATTTATGTATACTTCGTGTGTATCTTCTTTATAATAAATATTAATTAAACTATCTATTTTTCCATGTCTTCTTAAATCCTTTATACTATTTATTAATTGAGAAGAATTCTCATGAAATCCAACTAATTTACCATCTAAATATACTTTTACTTTCTTCATCATTCTAATCACTTCTCATAAACATTTAATTTACGTAATAAAGGTTCTAAATCTTCATTTTCGTAATCAGTAGTAATTTTTGCCATAATAGACATGTTTTTAATTAATCCACAATTTGGACCATCTGGAGTTTCTACAGGACATACTCTACCCCAACTAGTTCCGTGTACACTTCTTGCTTCATAACTTTCTCTACTATTATCTAAAGTAGATTTTAATTTTCTCATTTCAATAATTGAATTTAACCAATTATATCTTGTAAAAAAAGTACTCACACCAGTTAATTTACCAGCCCAAGTTCCAGTAGCCATTCCAAACATAATTCTATCAGAAATAACATCTGGTCTTATTATTGTATTTATTTTTAATCTTCTTCTTCTTACTAAATTTCTATCTATTTGTAATTTAATATCATTTATAAAATAATTAAAAGCTTGCATAAATTGTCTTTCTAATAATTTTCCAGATAATTCTATTCTTTTATTTGGATAACTATCTCTATCATCTATAGTTCTTAACCCATAAGCTAATTCTATTGCTCTTTGAGCCATACCTATTAAATAATGTGCTTTTAATGTTCTTTTATCTTCAGTTTGACCTATATGAGGTAATAAAAAATTATCAATTATTTCATAAGTTCTTTTTAATCTATAAGATTGAATTTGTCCAGGAGCAACATATTTTCCTATTTGATCTAATGCTTCTTCTTCATTTTCAATACTTATTCTACTAAAATTTAATAAAACATCATTTTTTATTTCAGGAACATCTTCAAAAGCATTTAGATAATCTTCCTTAGTTTTAAATCCCAAACCTCTTAATAAAACAAAGAATTTTAATTTTTTAGGACTTGAAGGAAAATTTATTTCTAAAATACCGTTTGAATTTCTAATTAATTTTACTTTTCCTTTAAATGCACCTTTTGTAGATAATACTTCTGCAATTGTTTTATTTCCATCTTCAGAAACCATAATTTTATCAGATGCTAAAACTTCTTGACTTACCAAAACTTTTTCTACACCATTAATTATAAAATAGCCACCTAAATCTTTTGGATCTTCTCCATGAACAATTAGTTCATCTTCTTTAAAACCATTTAAATTACATAATTTTGATTTTACCATTACTGGTAATTCTCCAATAGATGTTCTTTTAGTATCTTGTAAAACTCCTTTTCTATATAATTCAATATCAGCAAATAAAGGAGCACTATATGTTTTATCTCTTAAACGAGCCTCCATAGGCATAAAATCAGTTCTTCTTGAACCATCTTCTTCTACAATTTGAGGAGGTAAAATATTTATATTTTTTAATCTTATTTCTACATCTTCAACTCTAGATTTTATTATTGAATTTTCTTCAATAATTTTTGGTACTTTATCATATATAAATTGATTATAGGAGTCTACATTTTGTTGAATAACAGAGTTATTCTCATAATAGGCCCTAATTAAATCCCAACCAGATTGCATTAAATCACCTAAATTATACCACTACCCTATAATAATTTATAGGATCTTTAAAAATAGATTCTCTTTCTATCTTTACTACATCACCTAATTTTGGTTTCAAATTAGTAATTGCGGGATCACTAATCTTTATTTTAGGTAATTCGTTTATAGTTATTTCATATTTTTTTAATAATTCTTTTACTTCGTCTTCACTTAAAATTAGATGTTTAGGTACGAAAAAATGTTTAGTAATATCAAAATTTGCCAAGGAAAACCCTCCAATAGTATATACAGCATGGAAATAGTTAAATATATCATTAAGAGAAATATATATAAAGCTTACTACTATTATACACTATCTATTATAATACCAATGGAGATATATATTTATGAAAAGAATTTTACCTGGAGACTTATTTTTAATATTATCTAAATTAATTAGATTGCAAAATACTAACTATGTTAATGTTTTTGACTACATTAAAAATATTAAGGAATATATCCCTAAAATAGAAAACATAAGTTATTTTGCAAAACAAAACAATTTTTTAGAGTATGATGTTTTAGGTAAAATAGAAAATATAAATAAAAATTTATTAAATTTATCTTACGATCAAATAAAATATATATATTTATCAAAAAAAAAGGCATATGTTTTTAATAATGAAATTGAAAATACAGAATATTATAAAATACATTTAGATAAAAAAAATAATTTAGAACAAATATATGTGCCTATATTTATTGAAAAAAAAGATATCCCTAAAAATAAAATTATAAAAATTGGAGTTTTTATTTTCGAAGGTAAAGATTTAAAATTAAAATCAAATATTTTAAAAATTAAAAATATTATTTTAACAATTATTTTCTTTGCATCTGTTTTTAGCAGTATTTCTCAAATGTTATACAAAAGATATGATAAATTAACATCTATGATTGCTAGAAATGAATTTGAATTTGAAATTAATAATGTTTTATTATCTAAACCAAAACAGATTAGTATTTTAATGTTAGATATAGATCATTTTAAAAAAATAAATGATACTTATGGCCATAAAGTAGGAGATAAAATATTAAGTGATTTTTCAAAAATTATTTTAAAAAATATTAGATCCACAAATAGGGCTAAAAATATTAGAGATATTCCCTTACGTTGGGGAGGAGAAGAATTTGTAATTATTTTATGTAATACTAATTTAGAAAACAGTTTAAAAATTGCAGAAAGAATTAAAAAAAATGTAGAAAAAAATAATTTTATTATTAATAAAAAAATTATAAAAATTACAACAAGTATTGGGGTTATAAATTCAAAACAATTATTGAAAAAAAAATATTCTAAAAAATATATTTTAAATTTAATTTCACTAGCAGATCAACAATTATACTTTGCAAAAAATTCTGGAAGAAATAAAATATGTGTTTACAATGAATAATGATTTATATTTTTAACATATATTCTTCAATTTTGTTTTTTGCTTCTTCTCTAGCTTTTTGATGTTTTATTAAAAATTCATTTATTTTATTTATAGCTATTTGTTTTAATTCTCCACTCAACAATTTACCTGATTTATAATCATCATAAATTTGTTTTAATTTATCATCATCATATTCTAAAAATCTTAAATATTGATAACTAATATCTATATCTGGATTACCACCTTTTTTTCTATGTTCTTCAATAGTTGGTTGTCCCCCAGAAAATGCATATTTATTTATTTTATTTTTTACTTCTTTCTCACTATCTGTTGAAAATATAGCAGTATTTTCTAAACTTGAAGACATTTTAGAATCATCATTACCTTGTAAGCCTGGTAAAAATATTCCTTGAATACTTGAAGGCTTATAATATCCTAATTTTTCTACCACATCTCTAGTAATTCTAAAATGAGGATCTTGGTCTACAGCATGAGGTATTAAACAAGGTATTTTTTTCTTTTTTAAAACACAAGGTAAAAAACAAGGTACAGTTTGCATAGAAGTATAAAAAATTGACCCTATATTATTTTCATTAGTAAAACCAAATGAACTTTTTACAGTTGAAAAAGTAATTTTTTTTGCTACTTTTATTGCTTCAGGATACATTAATCCAGAATGTTTTGTATCTAAAATAAAATGTGTTTTTTTAGGATCAAATCCTAAAGCTATAACATCCAACATATTATCATAAGCTAATTTTGTTGTTTCTTCTAAAGTCAAATCTTTTTTAAATAAAAATTTTTCATCATCTGTAAATTGGAAATATAATTCAACATCAAATTTATCTTGCAACCATTTTGTAAAAATCCAAATGATTAAATGACCCAAATGAATTTTTCCGGAAGGCCCTCTACCAGTATATAAAAAAAACTTATTTCCTTTTTCATATTCATCTAAAATGAATTTTAAATCTCTATGAGCAAAAAATATATTTCGTTTTAAATAAGGATGAATTTCACCAGTTATTTTTTCTATTCTCTTTAATAAATCATTATCTATAACTGATAATCCAAATTCTTTAATTATCTTTTCATATTCTAAATTGCCTTTTACTTCGTAAGGATTTATTATCATATTATCACTATAACTATTAACTATTAAATCTTTTTAAATCTATGTAACTA
>CAZMGA010000028.1:0-5891 GCA_964565725.1 uncultured archaeon
TTTTGCAAAATCAAAATGCCCTCCTCTTTCATCAGCGACATAAAATCTAAAACAAAAACCTTCTATCATATCTAATTTAGCTTGTGCGCTAGGCAAATTTGAAATTGTACTTATTAATTGTTTTTCAGTAATTATTTTACCTTGTTTATATTCTATAGGCAAATCTTTATGTTCAAAAACTCTTAAAGATGCTTTAC
Organism: uncultured archaeon; assembly: GCA_964565725.1. Lineage (GTDB taxonomy): Archaea > Iainarchaeota > Iainarchaeia > Iainarchaeales > 0-14-0-20-30-16 > 0-14-0-20-30-16. The sequence goes on from CAZMGA010000028.1 coordinate 198, forward strand.
TAAAATTAGGTTTTTTTATTTTTGGGTTTTTATTCACTTGTGTACATCTGTCAACTGAACATTCCCAACCCTCTGGCATTTTTGATACGCTTTCAATTTTTGGCTTTTTTACATGATGTAAGGCACTATGACCAGTAGATAATCCTAATCCAGCTGCCAAAGCAATTGTAGCTATTTTAGATGTTCTAATTTTAGGCATATAATCACACTACATATATAATAAGTAAAACTATTTAAATAATTTATTAATATATAAAACAATATAAATTATTTGGAATATATATTATTTATATGAGGTGGTATAATGAACATCAAAAAAATATTCATAGAAAAAGAATTAAATAAACAATATGAAATAAAAGGTTGGGTATATAGAATCAGAAAAATGAAAGATAAAATTTTTATAGTTATAAGAGATTCTTACGGAATCATTCAAACAGTATTTGATAATAATACTACCTCTTTTACAAATGCTGAAAAACTAAAAGTTGAAAGTTCTGTTATTATAAAAGGAATTTTAGAAAGAGAAGAAAAAGCACCAGGCGGATATGAATTAAAAGGAGAATCATTAGAAATTGTAAATGTAGGGGATGACTTTCCTATATCAAAAGATTTTTCTGTTGAATTTTTAGCAGATAAAAGACATTTATGGTTAAGAAGTAGAAAAATAACTACTTTATTAAAAATAAGAAGTACAGCTATTAAAGCAATTCACGAATATTTTGATTCACAAGATTTTTACGAATTTCAAAGTCCAATTTTACAATCAACTCAATGTGAAGGAGGTTCAGAATTATTTGAAGTAAAATATTTTGATAAAAAAATGTTTTTAACTCAAACTTGGCAATTACCTGCCGAAGCAGGAATATTTTCTTTAGAAAAAATTTATACTGTTTCACCAACATTTAGGGCAGAAAAATCTTTAACATCTAGACATTTAACTGAGTTTTGGATGATTGAAGCAGAAATGGCTTGGTACAATTTTGAAGATATGATTAACACTGGAGAAGCCCTAATAAAACACATTGTAAAAAGAGTTTTAGAAGAACATAAAGAAGATTTAGAAACAGTATTACAAAGAGATACTTCTAAATTATTAGCAACAATTGAAAAACCATTTCCTAGAATTACATATGATGAAGCATTAAAATTATTGAAAGAAAAATGTAATTTTGAAGTAGAATGGGGAAAAGATTTAAGAACATTAGAAGAAGAAAAATTAGTTTCTTTGTATGATAGGCCAGTAATAGTTACAAGATACCCTAAATGTGTTAAAGCATTTTATATGAAAGAAGACCCTAAAAATCCAAATGTTGTTTTGGGAGCAGATTTTTTAGCACCAGAAGGATGCGGGGAAATTATTGGAGGAAGTGAAAGAGAAGAAAATATCAATTCAATAATTAAAAGATTAGAAGAGCAAGGTGAAGACCCAAAAAATTATGAATTTTATTTGGATACACGAAAATATGGAAGTGTACCTCACGCAGGATTTGGTATGGGTTTAGAAAGAGTAATAAGATGGATTGCAGGAATAGATACTATAAAAGATGCAATTGCATTTCCTAGAACCCCTACAAGAAATTATCCTTAAAATAAAATTAAATTGTAGGTTTGAAACCTACTTCTTGTTTTATTTTTAAATAAATTTTATATTCACCAAAACTTGCATCTTCTTTTACTAAATAATTATGCTTCATTTATCTCACTCAATCCTCGGGATAAATATATTTTTACCTGTTTTTAGTTCTTCTTTGGCGTGTTTAGGACATAAATAAGTAGTCTTGGTTTCTTCTTTCAATACGTATTCTGCGGGTTCTTTGCATTTTGAACAAGTTTGTTTAGCCATAAATTTATCCCTTTTCTATTAATCCCATATAATATTCCTCAAATTAAAGGTATAAACAAAGTTTTTCCTATTTTAATCTCCTTTTGGCTTCAAATAATAATTCTTCTGTTTCTTCAATTAATCCTTTATTTTTTGTAAGTTTTATGGATTCTTTAAAATCAGATATTGCCTTTTCATATTGTTTTAAATTAAAGAATGTTAATCCTCTACTGTAATATTTATAGGTTGCTTGTTTATCTTCATTATTTTTGGTAGAATTAATATATTCATTAAGTAATTCTAATGCATATTTATAATCGTGACGCTCTACAGCATAAACCCCTTCTTTATAAAACCACATTAATATCCAATCTTTGTCTTCGGGGCAATATTTAAGATTTAGTTCAACTAAATATTTAATATGTTTGGCAGGAACTAATACATCTATTTGATTACCAAATGTTTCAGGAGTAATTCTTCCATTATATTTTAGTAACATATAATATTTTCTTCTAACAATATTTTTAATGAAATCATTAGGAGTTTTTATAATATCTCTATTATAGATTTCATTATCTCTAATTAGGGGGTCAATAGTATTATTAGAATCATGAATATCATTTTCAGATTTCATAACAAAATCATCTATTTTTAATTTTGGATGGTTTGATTTTATAATTTCGTCAACGGGAATTGTTTTTATGTAATTAAATAGTTTTTCAAGCTCATTTTTTCTTTCTAATGCGATTAATATTCCTGCTTTGGCATATATAAAAACCAGATTATAAGGATATTTTAATAATACAGAATCTATTAATTTTATTGCATCATCGTCATTTCCATTAGATATTAATGTATTTATTTGTTTGTCTATTTGTTTTATTTTGTAATCTTTAATTTGGTTTTTTAAAAAATTAATCATAATAATATTGGATATGGATATTTATTAATTTATCTTTTCATCTCTTTAAGGACTTTAAGGCCTAAATCAGTCGTTTGGTAATATATGAAATTGTTAGATTTAGGTAAGTATATAAAAGTATTTGTTTATTTTTAATATGGGTATTTTTAGTAAAATTAAACAAAACATTGTAGGTGATAATGAGGCTAAAAGAAATCCTATAATTATAAAGGAACGAAGATATTCTTGGGATGAAGTAAAGGAAGAATATTTTAAAATTCATAAAGGATTAACTTGGATAGAAAGAATTGGTGAATTTGATCCTATTGATAATATAATTGTTAAGATAGATAATACAGGATATTTTTTTACAGACATTGTTATGCTAAATAGAAAAAGAAGGTTTGAGGAAATTAAGAATATATTATTTGAATCTAAAAAAATAACTCTTAAATGGACTGATTATTGTGGTGATTTAATATCTATTTGGTATGCCGTAAAGTCTAAAGAAGATGTTGAAAAAAAGCTAAAATTATCAGACTAATATATAATTTTAATCTATCTCTTCATTTTTTTTAAGAGCTTAAGCTTAATTTAGGTTTTATTTTAAATATTCTTCCAGAAAACGCCCAAAGAAATTGGGAGTGAAAATAGGGCTATACAACCAGATATTATTAAAACTATTAATGTTATTTTTGCGAAAAGGTATATTTTATTATTAGGGTATTTTGAATATCCCAAAATATAAAAAATATAAGGTATGCCAAAAATTATGAAAATTCCAAAAATATATCCAATAAGTTCGTTTACTAAAAGAGGGGTGTCTGAGTTTGTACCTAAAAATATTTGGGGTATTGAAATAAATGAAATTAATAAGAATCTAATTAAAACACCAATACTTGATATCCAAAAAAGAATTCTAAAAATTATTTAATGAATTAGAAGCACAAAAAACAAAGGAAAGTAGATTTGTGAAACAATTAGATAAATTAGATGCATTTATTCAATCAAAAATATATTCGAAAAATTATAATTCTGATTATTTAGCATTTAAAAAAGATGTTGAAAAAATAACTACTTATAAAGACATTAAAAATATTGTTAATAAAATACATATCAAATGGAGGGATTAAATGAAATATTTATTTTTTATAGGATTAATTATTGGATTATTTTCAATAATTTTATTTTCAGGATGTGTTTCAAATAAACAACAAGATTTAACAAATAATGATTGGCAGAATCAACAAAAAAATGATTTATTAGATGATACAATTGGTGAAACTCAAGAACAAGTAAATGAAACAAATATAGAAACAGAATTAAAAGATAATGAAATTAAACATTGTGTTTGTCATTTAACTAATATTCAATATGATTATTGGATTGCAAAGGAAGAATTAGCAAGAGAAACAACTATTGGAGGAAAAGTAAAAAATGTAATTAATAAAATAGAAAGTTGTGCAATAATAGATAACATTCCAAAACAATGTGTTCCTGTTAATGATGTCGGTGGTTTTGAAGATTTAAAAAATGCATTTTTACAAGAAACAAAAACTATGAATTGTAATTGTGATATTATAGAATACAATTCAAAATATTTTAATTAGGCAAATGCCTAATTCTTTTTTTATTTTAAAAAATCAAATGCGCCCAAGAAAAACACTGATTAAGGGACTTCTTAGGTTTTTAATAAAGTTTTGCTTATAAATAAAGAAACTTTATTATGATCCTACGGAGACTCGAACTCCGGTCAAAAGCTCCGCAAGCTTTCATTCTATCCAACTAAACTATAGGACCAATAAAATATAAAAGAAATTAGATTAGATAAATATAAAAATAGAAAAAAATGAGAATAAATCTCATTTATATTTTAAAAAATAAAACTACGTATCATATTCATGAACGTCTAAGCCTCTGAATGGCTTGTGAAGGCAAGAGCTTCTGAGGTATTTGACGTTTTTAAGCGTCAAACTCAAAAACGTCAATTCCTTTTATTTTATCCATTTTACTTTTTCTGGAACCTATTACTGCCTCAATACCTTTGCTTTTTGAAATTTCAACTAATCTTTTTGTTATAACTCCGTCAAACAATAAATATTTGGCGTTTTTTATAGATTTAATTTGTTTTAATAAATCTTTTACAGGCATTTCTTTTATTAATTTACCAGCATCATCTAAAAATCGTCCATTAAAAGTATTTTTTAAATCTTCCATGTTTTTCTTAACATCTATTTTTAGATTTGAAAATGCATTTTCTTCTTTTATTGGTTCTTTTTGCATAACTTCTTTTCTTTCAAATTTCTTTTCAAAAGGTTTTTCTACATTTTCAATGGTATCTTTTGTAATTTCTTCTAAATTATGTTGTTTTCTTTCAAATTTCTTTTCAAAAGGTTTCTCAAAAGGTTTTCTTCTAAAATCATTATTGTGTTCAAAATTATTTTGTCTTTCAAATTTCTTTAGATATTCTGTATTGTGTTCTTTTTTAGGATATTCATTTGATTTTTCAAATTTCTTTTCAAAAGGTTTCTCAAAAGATTTTGAATTATTTTTAGAATCTAAATCTAAATTTGTTTTTTCATGAACTTCTATATCTAATTCACTAAATAAATCTTCTTTAGTATTCCAATATTCATCGTTTAAATCTAAATCTTCTTGATTTGGTTTAGTTTGATTTACAGGTATTTTTTTATTTAAAGCAGCTAAAATTTGTTTTTTAGTTAATTCTTCAACTTCTAAACCTAAAGGTGCTTTTGCAATAAAATCTATATCTGCAATTTGTAATAATTTTTTCAAATCTAAAGATCCACCCCTGTCTCCATCTACAAAAGCAGTTACTGTTTTTGTTTTACATAAATCTATTACTGTTTGAGGTATCTTTGAACCACCCATAGCTACAACATTTTTAATATTATATTTTAATAAATTTAAAACGTCTGCTCTACCTTCTACTAAAATTATTTCATCA
>CAZMGA010000029.1:0-4909 GCA_964565725.1 uncultured archaeon
AATATCATGGCCTCTTTCTAAGGTTCCAGAAATTGCTGCCAATCCAATATCAACTGTTCCGCCATCTCCACCAATAGCAATAAATTTTTTATTTGGCTTTTCTAAACCTTTTTTTACATTAACTAAATGTGCTCTTTCTACACCTGCCAAAGTAACAGATGCATTTTCAAAATCATTATGAATTACAGGCAAATTCCAAGAGGTGTTAGGCCATAAAGTACTTGTAACTTCTAAACAACCAGTTGCAATACTTACTACTGGTTCATAACCTTTAGGCACATTACCTAAAATAGTTCTAACAATTGTAGGTATAAAACAACCAGCACAAGTTCTATGCCCTGGTCTAAAAGATCCTTTACCTTTTTCTAAAATATTTAATATTTCTTTATTGTCTAATTTTTTTTCAGTCATAACAATCACAAAATCTCTTTTCGTAAACCATAATACTGGATTTTAGGTTGTTTTTTTGTAAGAAAATTATTTACTAAATTTAATGCATCTTTATCATTAAATTCCCTTCCACCCAAACCATAAATCACATTGTACAAATCTTTGCCAATATTTTTAAATTCTTCAGCTAAAGCACTAAATTCTGAGCCATAATTACCATTTCTATCCATTACAATTAAAGTTTTATTTTTCAATTCTTTTTTCAAAGATTCAAAAGGAAAAGGTCTAAAAACTCTTAATCTTAATAATCCTATTTTTTTTCCTTTATTTCTATAATAATCTACTGCTTTTTTCATTAATTGCGAAGTAGAACTTAATATAACAAAAACTAGTTCTGCATCTTTAACTTTATAACTTTCAAATAAAGAATATTTCCTACCAGTTAATTTAAAAAAGTCATTTTGTACATCTGTAATAATTTTTTCAGAATCTTTTAAAGCTAAAAACATATTATAACGAGCTTCCATATATGAATCTTGCAAAGCAAACATACCAATAGTTAAATTTTCTTTTAATGAATCTCTTTTTGGGGCTTTACCTAAAAAAGATTTCACTTTTTTATCATCAATTAAATTAATTGCTTGCAAACTATGAGTAGTATAAAAACCATCTTGCATAAACATTATAGGCAAATTAGCTTTTTCTGCAATTTTAAAAGCCATTAAAGAAGTATCATAAACCTCTTGAACATCTTCACAATATATTTGTATCCAACCAGCATCTTTTACTGTAAAAGAATCTGAATGATCACAATGAATATTTATAGGAGAAGAAATTGCTCTATTACCCACAGCCATCACCATAGGTAATCGTAATCCCGAAGCACTATAAATTACTTCATTCATATACAACAAACCTTGTGAAGCAGTAGCAGTAAATGTTCTAGAACCATAGGCCGAAGCACCCACACAAACACTTAATGCACTATGTTCACTTTCAGTTAAAACCATTTCTGTATCTACTAATGAATCAGCAACATACTGTGCATAAGTTTCAATTATTTGTGTTTGAGGCGTAATTGGATAAGCAGCACAAACATCTGGATTAATTTGTTTCATAGCATAAGCTACAGCTTCTCCACCAGTTAATAAAATTTTATTTTGTTTCATAATTATACCTTTTTCATAATAATTGCATTAGGCAAATAATGTGAACATATTCCACAACCTTTACAATATCTATAATCAATATGAGAAAATTTTCCATTTTTGTATATTATAGCAGCTTCAGGACAAAATAACCCTACTTTAAGATTTTTATCTAAAGCATCTTTATCTTTAACTATAGGAATATCTTTTTTCCATGATCCTGTCAAATAATCTACAGATTCTTCTGATTTTAATGCATTACCATTTCTTAATTTCATTTTAATCCCTTATATCCCAAATTCATTGCTTTTAGATTTAATTCTAAAGCTATAGGTTTTTTAGCAAACACTTCTTTTAATGCTCTTTCTAAACTTTTTATACTCACTAATTTACTTTCTTTAATTAAAGCACCTAACATCACAACATTTGAATAATCTTTTCCAATAACATCTAAAGCAATCTGAGTTGCATTTATTGTTTTAGAATTTTTAACATCTACATCTGATTTAGAATTAAATATAAATTTTGTTTTATTATCTCCCAAAAATAAAATATTATCTCTAATCAAATTCAATAAAGAACTATCAATAACAACAACAAAATCAGCTTTAGAAAATGGTGCTTGATCTTCTATTTTATTTTTAGAAATTTTTACAAATGTTTTCATTGGGGCTCCACTTCTTTCAGGCCCATATTCAGGAAATGCTTGAACATTTAAATTATCATAAAAACCAGCTAAAGCCAAAACATGACCAATTGTTTTAACTCCTTGTCCACCTCTACCAAAAAAAACTACATTAACCATAACATCACAATTAACAATAAAAGTTATAAGTATTTATATGTTTTTTGTATTTATTTTAGTATTTTTTAGAGGAGATTTTTATAACTAGAGGAAATATAGGAATTATAGCTTGTGAAGCAGGAAAACCATTTGCTGAAAAAATATTAAAAGAACTACCTTTAATTTATGAAAAAGAAAATTCAGAAATAAATTTTCATTTAATTGATACTAAAGAAACACACTTTGCAAATACAGAAATAAAAACAGAGATATTAGAGAGTATTAGAGGTTTAGACATTTATATTGTACAAGATGTAGCAAATACAGAATTACCTTATAGTGTAGATGAAAACATTATGTCTTTAAAAACAGCAATTGATGCTGCAAAAAGAAGTGATGCTACTAATATAACAGTAATATTACCAGCATACCCTTATGCAAGACAAGATAAATCAATTTCGAGAGAATGTATAACTGCCTCGCTAATTGCAAGAGAATTAGAAAATTTAGGAGTAAATAGAGTTATTACTTTAGATATTCATAATACGGCAATAGGAGGATTTTTTGTAAAAGCAAATTTAGAAAATTTATATCCTACAAAAACCATTTGTAATTATATTAAAAATAATTTTTCTACAGATAATTTAATAGTTGTTGCACCAGATACTGGTGCCATGAGAAGAGCTCAAAATTATGCTGAGAAATTACAAGTACCTTTAGTAGTAGTGTATAAGGAAAGAGATTATTCAACATCTAGCAAAATTCTAAATACTATTTTAATTGGTAATGTCAAAAATAAAGATTGTTTAATTATTGATGATATGATCGCTACTGGCGGAACAATAATAAACGTAGCTAAAACTTTAAAAGAAAATGGTGCTCAAAAAATATATATTTCTTGTTCATTAGCTTTTTTTAATGGAGATGCAAAAATAAAATTTACTGACATGTATGATGCAAAAACATTTGAATCAGTAATTAGTACTGATGCAATACATCATAACGAATCTTTTAAACAAAATCCTTGGTTTAAAGAAGTATCAGTTGCAAAATATTTTGCAGAAGTAATATACAATTTAAACCACAACATATCAATAAGTAAACTGTTAAAATAATTGAATAATTGAATCCAATAAATCAAAAACATCTTTTGTAGTAAATACACTCACTTTTGTTTGGTTAGTTAATAGTTTATCATTAGACCACAACGGATAATTTAAATGTAAAGCCAAGGCTAAAAACTCAACATCTTTTTGATCCTCAAAATCAACAAATTGATTTAAATTTTTTTTATAATCATCTAATAAATAAAATATATTTTTACATTCTAGATTATATAGTAAATTAGTAAATTCATTTTCTTTTAAATCATATTTTTCCAATATTAAATTTTTATATTTTAATAATTCCTCTTTTGCATATAGTGGCGCATATAAAACAAAAATATTACTTTCAATTAGTTTATAAGTTGCCGAATTCTTTTTAAAATAAGAAAATAAAATATTAGTATCAACTACAAAATGAATCATAATAACCCTTTTGACTTTAATTCTTTAATTCTTTGTATTCGGTCTTCTTTTAATTTATTAGCCCAAAATTGACCATCTTTTAAATCATCGTCAATTTTATTAGCAATAGATTTCTTTAATTCCATCAACTCTATTTTTTCTTTTATTTTATTTCTTATAAAGCCAGACCAATTTATTTCATCAAATTCATTCATAGATGCTTTTAAATCATCTGAAATAGAAATTGTTAAAGTACCCACAAAACCACCTCTAAACACATATAAATACATAAAAACATTTAAAAACACTCGTTTTTATTATAATTTCTTTAAAACCCTTTCAATATCCAAAACAAAATTAATTATTAATAATGTAATCAACTTTTCACACCAACATAACAAACTAATATAACATAAAAAAAGATTATTATAACAAGGATTAATTTTCTTTAATACAAACTATTCTTATAACTACTGGATCTTCGGTATTATATGGTGCCAATCCAGTAGATTCTAAAGAATATTCTATTTTAAAATATTTGGATAATGAATTTAAAATATCTTGATAATTAACAAATCTTCTAGAGTGATCTGTAGCATAAGTATTGCCATTCATTTTAGAACCTTGACCAAATAATGGATCATTTATACTTCTAACTTCAATAAAAAAACGACCACCTACTTTTAAACTATTATTTACCCATTTTATCACTTTTAATTCTTCATCACTATTTATAGAGTGTAATGTAAATCTAGAATATATATTATCATATTTTGTAGAAACTTCTAATTTAGTAAAATCAGCTACAAACCACGATATATCTGGATAATTTGTTTTTAAAAATTCAATTTCATGATTACATTGATCTACTGCAAAAACCTTTAACCCTAATTTATTAAAAAATATACTATCTCTACCATTTCCACAAATATAAATACATAAAAACATCATAATCATATATAAATATTTTTAAATATTAGTAATATTAACAAAATCATTAAAAAAGGTTGTGAAAATAAATGACGAAAATAGTATACGTAGGAATGTGTGCTGATCTAATACATCATGGACATATAAAT
>CAZMGA010000030.1:0-4541 GCA_964565725.1 uncultured archaeon
AGGTCCGAGACCGGGATTCGAACCCGGGTCAGAAGATCCACAGTCTTCTATCCTAGACCACTGGACGATCTCAGACATACAATAAGAAAATTATGATATCTTATTTTTTGCTATATTATATATAGTATTCAATACTATTTTTATAGCTTTTTCCATATTCTCTTCAATTTTCTTTAGATCTGTTAATTTATATATGGCTTTTAGGTCTTGTTCTATTTCTTCAGGGCATTCAGGTGTATTCACTATTAAAATAGCACCTGCTTTTTTATTTCTTAACATAGCTGTTAAGAATATTGCCGAACATTCCATCTCAGAACTAACTAAAAAATTACCATATTTTTTCAATTGAATAAAATTATCCATAGGCTCATAAAATGAATCATGTGTCCTATTTATTCCAAAAAATGGAATAACATTCAAATCATTTGCAGATAATTCTAAACTTTTTGTTAAATTTAAATCAGCAATACTTGGAAACTCAATAGGCAAATATTCTTTTGTTGTACCTTCACTTCTCATTGCCCCAAAAGGAATAACAATATCCCCAGATTGCATCTCTTTTAACAAACCACCACAGGTACCAATTCTAATAAAATATTCTGTACCCAAATTACTTAATTCTTCAACACATATTGCTGCTGAAGGACAACCTATTCCTGTAGACGTTACAATTATTTCTACACCTTTATAAGTTCCAATAACTGATCTAAATTCTCTATTGTATGCAACTTCTTTTGCATTATCTAAATATTTTTTTATAATATTTATTCTACCAGGATCTCCAGGCAATATTGCAAATCTACATGCTTTTTCTAACATTAAGTGTGGGGCATTCATATAAAATCACCACTTTGCAAATAAGAACAATTTTTAGAATAAGTTGTTAAATCTGAATTAATTTGTGATTTTTCAATCTCTAATAAAATAGTTTTACCTTGCATAATAATTTTTAATAGTAATTTGCGATTATTTTTATCTAAACCTAAAATATCTCTTATTTCTAAAGGTAAAACCAACCTAGACTTAGAATCTAAAGATATTACATATTCAGAAATAATAGCTTCAGAAGAATTTTTCAAAACATTTATTTTGGTGATGATCTTGATCACTTTTTATATTTAAATTATTTTTACTCATAAATCTTCACCTCATAAACCTTTTTTTAAAAATCTAATATATTATGATTTATCCCACTATATATAGTTTTTGTAAAAAATATATTTTTAATCTTTAAAATCCATACATTCTGGTTCATAATATTCTTTTGCGTGCTTACAAGAAGGACATTTTTCTGGTGGTTCAGTACCTTCATGAATATAACCACATTTAGAACATTTCCATCTTATAGGTTTATCTCTTTTATATACTTTCTTTTGCTCAACTAATTCTAATAATTTTTTATATCTTGCTTCGTGTTCCTTTTCTACTTTTGCAATTTGAGTAAATAAAATATATGCATCCATATTTCCTTCTTCTTTAGCAATTCTAGCAAATTCAGGATACATTTCATTTACTTCATAATGTTCTCCTTCAATAGCTTTTTTTAAACAATCTACAGTATTACCTAAACCTTCTAAAAGTTTATACTCATCTTTTGCATGTTGCATTTCATTTAATGCAGTTTCTTCAAAAATTTTTGCAATATATAAATACCCTTCATTTCTAGCAATCTTTGCAAAATAGTCATATTTATTTCTTGCTTGACTTTCTCCAATAAATGCTGTTAATAAATTATCTTTAGTTTTCCCCATAATATCACCTAAAATATATTTACAAATAAACAAATAATTAACATATATAGTATATCTCCAATAATTATAAATTTAACCATTTTTTTAAAAGGATATTTTATAAAAGCTAAAGTTATATTTAAAATATCGTTAGGTAATGGCGTTAACAAATAAAATATTATAAACAAACCAGTAAACAAATCTCCAAAAGAACGCACTTTCTTTTCTAATCTTATTAAAAAATCTTGAAATTTTCCATTAGGTATTAATTCTCTTCCTTTTGAACTCACATAAAAAAAGAAAATATCACTTATTGCTAATCCTAATCCACTAATTATACCTAACAATATAGGATTTGCACCCGCAAAAACAAAAGAAATTATTAAAGTTAAATAAATATAAGAAGATACAGTAGATAGTCCCCCAAATAAGCTAATTATAAAACCCAATAAATAACTATGATGGATATTAAAATAATTCATTATCCAATTAAAACCAAATTTATAAAAAAAAAGAGAAAAACAAACTAAAAATAATACTAAAATTATAAATACAATTAATTTTTTAAGAGTTTTTGAATTCATTTAAATCCTCTAATTATAATAAAATAATGATTTTTTTCAAAAGGGTTTAAATCAATTACTTTTAAAATATTTATTTTTTCTTTCTGTAATTCTTTTAAAGAAATATCTAACACTTCTTTAGGTTTTTTAGTTGTATCAATACTATTTGTTTTTAATGAAATTGCTCCGAAAGAATCTTTATTAGCAAAGTTTTTAAAAGCATTAATAAAAATAGCAATCATATTTTTTTGTGATACATCTTGAAAAATATATTCAAATTTAGTATTTTTTAATAAATCACATTCATCGATTCTAAAAGCATCAAACATTAAAGGATAAATATTATTTCTTTTTTTAGACAATTCTAAAAAACTTAACATACTTTGAGAAGAAATATCCACACCAACAATAATTTTTGGTGATAAATCAGATAAATGAGAAACAGTAGTTCCTGAAGAACAACCTAAATACAATATATTTGTATTTTTTAAATCAGGTAAGTTATATCCTTTTTTAATTGCAGCACTTATTTTTGAAGAAAATGGAGACCATTCTCTTAAATAATAATTTTCTTTTTTTATTACTTCTTCACCATACCACTTCAAATTATCTATACTTTTAGTATATATTTTATCTTTTATAGTTATTAAATTTAAATTCATAATAATCACAACTTAATTTTCATACCATCATAAGTATATTCAAATTTAACATTTGAATATTTCTTTTTAAAATTTTCTAAATATTTTCCATTTTCTAAAGCTTGTTCAATTTCTTCAATATGAGTAAATAATGTTTTTTTAGGTTTAATTTCTTTTACTCTTTTTATTAAATCTTCAATAAATAATTCAGGATATTTTTTTTGAGATATACCACATTCAGTAATCCACAAATCTAAATTTTTTTGATATTTATATTTATCAAAACTTATAGTATCACAAGGAGAATATAACACAGTTTTACTTTCTTTTATTAAATATGCGTATGTATCTGAATTATTACCTTGATAACCAATTACTTCAATAGTATATTTCCCAAACTTTAATTTATCTTTATCTTCAATTAAAAATAGTTTTGCTACTTTTTCAACATCAAAGTAATAATCAATTACAGGAAAATATTTTTTTAATGATTTATAAACATTTTTAGGAATATATACATTTATTATTCTTTTTGCAGTTTTATTTCTAAAATTATAATTTGCTTCTAAAATAGTTCTTAAACCAAAAGTATGATCTGGATGCCAATGTGTAATAAACAAGTTGTCTATTTTTTTAATATTTTCTCTATTTATAGAATAATAAATGTCTTCACCACAATCTATTAAAGTATTAATATCTTTAACAAATAATGAACTTGTCGCTCTTCTATATTTAATATTTTTTCTTGCTTTTTTACAAATAATGCATTCACAAAAAGGTCGTGGAATAGGTATTGCCCCACCAGATCCCAAAATAATTAATTCCATATTATCACTTTTGTTTTAACAATTCATCCTTTCTTTTTTCAACATCTTTCAATAATTTTTCATCTAGAGTTTTTTTTGCATAATCTATTCTTGATGCTAAAGATATTTTATCAGCCATATATCTTGCTAATTTTCCTTTTTGTTTAGCTTGTAAACCACTCATTATAGGATGTAAATACAATAAACCATATTTAGGACTTTTTTTACCAAATTTTAAATGTTTAAACAATGCATTTTCAGCACCAATTAATTGTATTGTAGAAGCTGGCAAAGAGCTCAATCTTTTTAAAGATCCTACTTGTGAAATAAATCTCATTGTTAATATTGGCCCTAATATATTTGTCAAATTAGGATATTCCTTTTTTACATTTTTATTAATAAAATTTTCTAATTTAGATGTATTACTATAAAAATCAACTAATGTTTTAGATAATTTTTTAATCATATCTAAATCATCTTTTTCTAAACCTTTACTTAAATAACTATCATAATTATTTTCTTCAGATAAATATTTAACAAAACTATAATTATCATTAAAATCATTAATTTTTATATTATTATGTAAACTATACCAATCTTTTAAATAACCAAAAAAAGTATTGAATTGTTTTTGATATAAATCAAAATTAGATAAAGCTTTAATTAAGCTTTGTTCATTAATATTTTCATTAGAATAATTTACTATTGACTTTTCAGTTTGTAAAATAAAATCTTTTTTATTTATCATAAAATCACTCATTATATTATAATATTCGTTTAATTTTTAAATATACATCTTTT
>CAZMGA010000031.1:0-4444 GCA_964565725.1 uncultured archaeon
GATTTTCAATAGTATAGTCCAATATTGTTTTGTTTTGAACTTTTATTAAAGGTTTTGGTATAGAATAAGTAAAAGGTCTTAATCTGGAACCTAAGCCTCCAGCCAAAATTATAGCATAAGTTTTCATAATAATTCCAAAAAAAGTAAATTTATAATAATATAAAAGCAATAACTTTTATAATATGTGCTTTAATTATTTATATATTATTTTAAGTGATTTTATGTTAATTGGTATAGTAGGTAAACCAAATGTAGGCAAAAGTACATTTTTTAAAGCTTCAACAATGGCTAATGCAGAAGCTGCTAATTACCCGTTTACAACTATTGATCCAAATAAAGGAGTAGGTTTTGTAAGGGTAGAATGCATAGATAAAGATTTTAATGTTCAATGTAATCCTCGTGTTGGTTTTTGTGTTAATCATATTCGTTATGTGCCTATAGATATTATTGATGTTGCTGGTTTAGTTCCTGGTGCGCATGAAGGTAAAGGTTTAGGTAATAAGTTTTTAGATGATTTAAGAAATGCAGATGTTTTAGTGCATGTAGTAGATATTTCAGGATCTACAAATGAAAGAGGAGAACCTTGTGATTTAGGTACACATGATCCTTTAGATGATATTGATTTTTTATTTTATGAATTGAATATGTGGTTTTATCAAACTATTTTAAAAAATTGGGAAAAATTAGCAAGAACTCAAGCATCAACAAAAGGAAAGATAGTTGATGCATTAAGAGATGTTTGTGCTGGTTTAAGTATAAAAGAAAAACAATTATTATTAGCATTAAAAGGAAAACCAGAATTAATGATTGATTTTTCTGATGATATGATAAAACAATTTGCTTTTGAATTGAGAGAAATTTCTAAACCTATTGTAATTGCTGCAAATAAATGTGATTTATCTAATGCTCAACAAAATATTGAAAGATTAAAAACCAAATACCCTGATTTATTTGTAATTCCAGTAAGTGCTGAAAGTGAATTAGCATTGAAAGAAGCTGAAAAACAAAAGTTAATTTTTTATTTACCTGGTGATAGCGATTTTAAAATCTTAGAACAAGATAAATTAAGTGAAAAACAATTAAAAGCTTTAAATTTTATAAAAGTAAATATTTTAGAAAAATATACTAGTACGGGTGTACAAGAAATTTTAGAAACTAGTGTATTTAAAGTTTTAAAATATATGCCTATATTTCCTGCTGGCGCAAACAAATTAGCTGATAAAGATGGAAATATTTTGCCAGATTGTTTTTTATTGCCTGAAAAATCAACAGCATTAGATTTTGCATTTGCAATTCATTCAGATTTGGGAAATAAATTCATAAAAGCAATACTTGCAAAAAGCAAATTAATGGTAGGTAAAGATTATGAATTAAAACCTAGAGATGCATTAGAAATAGTTGCTGGGCGATAGTGATATAATGAAAATTGCTTTATTTCATCCATGGATAAAAAGTCAAGGTGGGGCAGAAAAATTAATTCTAGAATATGCAAAAAATTCTAGAAATAAGATAGATTTTTATACATGGGTATATGATAAAGATAAAACATTTTCCGAATTTAAAAATTTTAAAGTTATTGAATTAGGACCTAAGTTTATTAGAAAATTATCAAGAAGTTATATTGGTAGAGGATTATTTTTTATTAGTGCTTTGTTTTCCAAAATACCTTTAAAAGATTATGATGTTTTTTTAATATCTACTGGGGGATTAGCTGAAGCAATAACATTAACAAATTATAAAAAGAATCATACATATACTTATGTTCATACAATTTTAAGAGCCGCATATAAAGAAGATATGAATTGGAATTTAAAATATAGATATAATTCTTTTTTAAAACGTTATATTTACATTTTAGCTGCCTGGATTTATAGATTTATTGAAAAATTATCTTGGAACAAAATAGATTATGCAATATTTAATTCAGAATTAAGTAAATCAAGAGCAGAAAATCATAATTTATTAAATAATATTAAATCATTTATAGTTTATCCTGGTTTTGATTTCGTTACATCAAATAATAAAAATAGATTTGATAATTATTTTATTTATGTTGCTAGATTTGGTAGAGCAAAAAGACAAGATATGTTAATTAAAGCTTGGCAAAAATTTGTTAAAAAACATTCTGACTATTCATTATATTTATTGGGGGGAATTGAAAATAAAGATTATTTTGATTATTTGCAAAACTTGGCGCATAAAACAAAAAATGTTAATTTTAAAGTAAATGTTTCAAATGAAGAAAAATTTAAATTATATGAAAATTGTTGTGCTACTATATTTCCTGCGTTTGCAGAAGATTTTGGAATCGTACCTTTTGAAGGTTTGGCAAGAGGTAAGCCTTTAATAGCTTCAGAATATGGTGGTTATAAAGAATTAATCAAAAATTGTCCAGGGGTATTATTTTTCACAGAGTATAAAGATATAAATAATACAAGTATAGAATTATACAATTCGTTGGAATTATTTATAAATCATAAAAAAGAATATTTATCTAAATCAAATGAAATCTTAAAATACGCTAGTAATTTAAATAATGATTGGAAGTTTTTTGCAAAAAATATGGACAAAATCTTAAAGTAGTGATATTATGAAAAAGAAAATAAAAGAAATAAATTCATTAGTATTAACGACTTTTAGAAAAATCAGAAAATTTAGTTATAAAATATTAAATAAACCAAGAATATATTATGATGATAATTCTTATTTAACTGTATATGGTTATAAATATTTAAATAAATATTTAGAAAAACTAAAACTGTATAAAAAACAAACATTAACTAATTTTGATATTTTAGAACGATTAAAAAATAAGGTTAAATCTTAATATTTTTAATTTCATTTTTCCAATCTATAAATGGTGCTAAAGTATCATCATTTAGATGTGTTGCTAAAGATTCTATAGGAGCTATGCAAGGGATTTTTTGCCAGATTTTGTTTATTGTTTTGTCTTCACCTCCTGTTGAAATAGTATTGAATTCTGCAAACTCATAACAAAATTGTTTATATTTTTTGAATATTTTATTTGGAATTATAAATGTACCTGTCGTATTTAAAATACTTCTCCAATGATTATATTTTCCCAAAAATATGTATGAGGGTTCTAAATGAATATATCTATCTAAATAATCAGTTGGGTGAATAGAAAAATTATCATTTCCTATAATTTTTGATTCATATGCATTTAATATTGAAGGTATGGAATTCTTTAAATGGAAATAATCATCTTCACAAAAATAAATTAAATCTTCATTTAATTTTTCTGCCAATTGATAACAATATTTCATTGATTTTCCATTATTTTTAACATTTATTTTATGTAAAGTATAAATAAAATTATATTTGATCATTAAATTAATAAGTTTATTTCTAAATTGGTCTGTACTAGAATCGTCAACAATATCAAATTGAATTTGTTTTTCAAATCCTTTGGCGGATTCTAAGATTGATTTTAAAGATTTCAAGATTATTTCTTCCTTATTTAAATTGAAAGGTCTTCCACTACCTTTACTAGTTTTTTTAATATTTGCGCAGCATCTAAATATAATATCCATAGTATGCATAATATCACTTACTTTACTTTTAATATAAATTCAATATTTGTGGCGCTAAAGATTCGTAAATAATTTTCAAACATATATGGCATTTTATTTGCAATTGGATTCATAAAAAACTTTAATTTTGAAAATGTAATTTTTTTTGAAAGAACATCAAAATTATTAATAATATATTCATTAGTATTAAAACTATCCCAATTAAATCCCCTTTTATGTTCTAAATCACCCCAAACATTTCTACTAGTAAAATGTGGTACTCTTATATAAATTTTAGCTCCTTTTTTACAAATTCTTTTTAGTTCTAACATAAATCTAGGTATATTATCTAAATGCTCTATAATATCTTGACAAATAATCTCAGAAACAGATTTAGTATTAAAAGGCAAAGGATATTCGTTTAAATTTATTATTTTATCAACACCTTCAAATTTGTGATAATCTATATTTATATACCCTTTTTTTATATCTTTTCCACAACCAAAATTTAATTTCATAATAACATTAAACTGACTATATTTTTAAATATATGTAATTATTATTATATTTAAGATTGATTTTTAAAAAAATATAACTGTGTATTACAAATTTATTTGTGATTTTGAAACAAAATAACAAATACTAATTTTTAATATTTATTATCTGTCCAGTAGATTCTGAACATAATACATCAATGTATTTTTGTGCGACATTTTTTGGGTTTAATAATGTTTTTTTAGGTTCTAGTCCAAAATTGGCTGTTCTTAATGGGGTATTAGTTCTAGATGGGGATATTAAATTTAAATTTATATTATATTCTGTAATCTCTTCGGATACTGCTTGCACAAAATTAATTAATGCTACTTTAGTTGAGGAATAAATACTATAACTTTCTCTACCTCTATTTGCCG
>CAZMGA010000032.1:0-3985 GCA_964565725.1 uncultured archaeon
TAGGATAGAAGACTGTGGATCTTCTGACCCGGGTTCGAATCCCGGTCTCGGACCTAAAGGATTCGAAGGTTGTTGATTTATCAACAGCCTTTTAAATTGTAAATTTAAATTAAAAACTTGTTTTTATTAATGTTATTTTAATAACATTTAGAGGGGTCAGGAAGAACATCAAACTGGGGGATACTTCCCGCGGTTCTGTTCGAATTCCAGTCTCGGACCTAATTTACATAAACTTTTTATATATCTAATTTATATTCTATTATAATTTTAGGGGGTATAAAAATGGTTAAAAAAACATCAAGTGTCAAAAAAAATATAGATAATAAAGTAAGTAATACAAAAAAAAGTAATAGTTTTGGCATTGTGAGTATGATTTTAGGAATTTGTAGTTTAATTATTCCTTTATTAGGTTTAATTTTAGGTATATTAGCAATAATTTTTTCAGTAAAACAAAGTAAAATTGAGAAAAATGGAATGTCTACTGCAGGTATGGTTTTAGGTATAATAGGAATGATAATTTCTGTAATTTATGTTTTTTTAATGATATTAGTAATTATGATTTCTGTAGGAACTGCCTTAGCTGTTTAAAAGATACATTTTTATAATACTATTATTTTAATATATTAAAATTCTTAGGAGGATTATTATGGTTAAAAAAGTAAATTGGACTTTAACATTGATAATGTCTATATTTTTTGGAGCTTTTGGTGTTGATAGATTTTTAATGGGACACGTAGGGCTAGGAATATTAAAAATAGTAGTTACTTTACTAACTTTTGGAATTGGTGGGGGAATCTGGTGGTTAATAGATTTAATATTAATTGCTACAAAACACAAATTCGAAGGTGTAGAGTGGAAATTTTAAGATGTTAATATAACATCTTTCTTTTCTTCTTTTTTTCTTTTTTTTAAAAAGTTTTGGAAAGTTTTTTTAGATTTTTTAACTTTTTCTTATCCCAAATATAGGTTAATCTTTTTTTCAATAATTATTTTATTGTTATTATTTATTCCAACATCTGCATTAGAAACAAGTCCTAATATAAGTATTAATGCAATCTTATTTTCACCAGTAAAAGGTAAGTGTATTAATTTTTTACAACATAATTATTGCGATTATCCAAGTAAAGGTATCACAAGATGGGTATCATCATTATTACATTTAGAATTCCAACAAGCTTATGATTATAATCCAATATCTTATTTGGTTTTGTTAATAATGTTAGGGATTATAATTTATGATATTGTTTATATGATAAGAAAAAGAGATTGATTATTTTAATTTCTTACAAACAAATATAATATATGTAGGTATTTTATAATCTTTAATTAACCATTTTGGTGAACTTTTAATTGGTAGAGGTTCAATAATTTTTTCAATATACATTTTAGATCTTAGTAAAAATAAAGTATATGTTTCTAATGTCCAATGTACGTCAGTGAATTTTATTTTTGATTTATCTGAAAGTGTAGCAATAGACTCAAACATAGATTTGTCTTTAAAATAAGAAAATCCTTTTAGATATTTTTGTTCTTCACAAGTTGTTTTTGGAACCATTAAACACAAAGGATGTAAATCAGAAAATATTAATTTACCATTTGGTTTTAATACTTTAGAGATTTCTTTAAATATTTTTTCTAATTGTTTTTTATTTTCAACATTTAATAATACCATATTCATTAAAACAAAATCAAATTTTTTATCTTGGAATTTTAATTTTGATCCATCCATAGTTAGAAATTTTAATTTTTTATTTTCAGAATATTTTGATTTCGCAAAATCAATCCATTGTTTTGATTGATCAATACCTATTACATTTGCACCTTTTTTATAAAGTTCATTAGATAATGTGCCTGAACCACAACCTAGATCCAAAATATATTTGTCTTTTACATTACTAAATTCTTTTAATAATGCGGGAAACATAACATACGGATGCAAATAAGGTGTTTTATCATATTTTCTTAAAAATGTTTTATCTTTATAGTCTGAAGTTTTCATTTTTTTCATCTTTTAAATGCACTTGCTGTTTTACCTGCATCCCATGTTTTTCTAGGTCTTATTTTTACTAACCATAATTTTTCTGAATTATCATCTAATATTAATGCATAACCTTTAGCTCTTGGCATAGTACCAAAGTATTTATCCATATTTTCATTTAAATAACTTGGTCTTAATGTTTCAACAGAATCAATATCCATTTTTGCAGTTAATCTCATACTAATAAACAAATCACACTGAGATATTGCATCAGGATGTAATCTTTCTGGTCTTTGTGTTGCTAAAAGTAAAGATAATCCTGGTTGTCTTCCAACTCTAACCCACTCTAATAAAACATCTAAAGCCATAGAACTTCTATCTTTAGGCATAAACATGTGTGCTTCATCAATTAACATCCATACCATAGGTAAATCATTTTGTTTTTCATTTCCTTCAATTAAAGATATTTCTTCTCTTTTTCTTTCTAATTCTCTTTGTTCAAATAACCTTTTACCTAATATGGCCACAATAATTTCACGAACGTTTTCCATTCCTAAAACTTGCCCATAAGTAGAAACATCAATTACAGTTACAAAACCAGGTTTTGCAATATCTACTATTGAAGATCCATCTTTAAAAAATATACCCCAAGATTCTGAAACTTTAAATCTGTTTTTCAAAGAAATTCTATCTTTTTCACTATAATTTGTTAATGAATCTATAATTGAATAAATTTCATTAATACCATAATATGTTCCAAATGTATCTCTTGCTTTATCTATTGTTTCTAGTAATATTGCTGATTCTACTTCACTCCAAGATAAATGAAACATAGATAACCATTCAGTAGCATCTATATCACCAGTTTTGATTGCAAAACCATCATCTACTGGCATTTTATTATTTTTATAAAAGTCTAATTTACCCATAGGTACTAAAACTCTCATTGTTGAAATACCTTCTGGTTGTAATCCCCAATCATATAATATTTGATTATCTTCTTTATTACTTAATTTCATAGACCAAAAAATACCTACTGTATCTATAATAATTACAGCCATGTTTTGTCTTATATCTGGGGGTAATTCTGCAAATCCTTCTGTAACTACTGACATAGTATAGGATTTTCCACCTCCACGTTTTCCACAAATTAGCATTACGTGGGGTTTTGCTAAATCTACTAAAATTTTTCTACCCAAAACAGGATTTTCTCCTGAACTCATTACTACTTTTGCTAAATATGAAGTTCCTTTTTTACCATATTTTCTAATATCACTTTCAGTTCTACCTATAATTACTTCTTCATTACTTAATTCAAAACCCATAAAAATCTATAAAGATATATTAAATAAATATATATAATTATCTTAAATTTAAAATATAAAAAAATAAAAAAAGGTAAGCAAAATGCTTACAAAGAAACAAGTAAAATTGTGTCTCCCCTAATAATAGTTCGACCTAATTTTAATTCTATAGTTTCATTTTCAGTTAATTTTTCAGCATCTTCTAATACTAAATTTAAATGTACATCAAATGCTTTTAATTTACCTCTAATTTTAGTATTCCCTTTTAATAAAACTAATACATTTTTATTTATACTACTATTTACAAAATCAAATGGTTTAGTATCTACCATGATAATCACTCCTTTTTACCAAATATTTTTTTAATCCACGCAAAGAATCCTTTTTTTTCTTCTTGTTCTTCTATTTTTTCACCTAATATTCTTTTTCCTATATTAACCATTGCTAATGATGCAGGACTATTAGGATATTTTAAAACTATAGGTATTATTTGTTTATAATAAAAATTTTGTCTTACTATTTCATCAAATGGAATTGTTCCATAAGATGGTAGTTCCATCATTTTTACTATTTCGCTTTCTTTTATTTCACCTTTATACTTACCTACCATATTTAATATTATACCTACAGGTTTTGCATTTATTCTTTGAGCCATAATTTTTGCTTTTAAAGCATCTGCAATAGATAATGAAAAAGGATTTAT
>CAZMGA010000033.1:0-3821 GCA_964565725.1 uncultured archaeon
ACTCTTTTGAATATATATTTTCCTTTTTAACAAAAGCCCAATCTTTAACAAATATAGTTTGTAAAGAATATACTGCCTTACCTTTAATCATAAATTGCATATCCCTCCAATCAGAATATTTTTTGCCACCATCTAAATATTCTTTACCTATATTTATACCACCTATAAACCCTATTTGCCCATCCACAACACAAATCTTTCTGTGATTTCTATAATTTAATTTATTCCTAAATATTGAATATTGCACAGGCAAAAAAATTCCTAATTCTATATTATTTTGTTTAAATATTTTTTTATATTTTTTAGAAAAGTTAATTGCCCCTAAACCATCCACCAATATTCGTATTTTTACATTTTCTTTTGATTTTTTTACTAATAAATCTACTAAACTATCTACAAAATAATCTTCTCTAAAAATAAAATATTCCATATGAATATGATTTTTTGCGTTTTCAATAACTTCAAATAATTTAGGATAAAATTCTTTACCATTGTTTAAAATTTGAATATTATTATTTTTTGAAAAAGGATAATTAGAAGATTCTAAAGCCAAATACAAAGTAGATTTATTCTTTAAAAAATTATAATCAAAACTTTTTAAGTTTTGTTTTTGTTCATGAGCGATTCTATTCACTATTTTATTATATTTTTTTCTTTTATATCTTAAAGAATAAAATTTTGATTTAATATTTTCCCCAATAAAATAATATAATATTAAACCCAAACCAGGTAAAAATATAAGAGCTAAAATCCATGCAATTGTTTTGTAAGGATTTCTATTTTCTAATAATAATATTACAATTATAGTAATTATATGAATTAGTAAAACTGAAATTATAATTAAACCATAAAATGGAAAGTCCATATTTAAATAATATATTTCAATATATAAACGCTATGTTTTATAGATTCATTTAAAAAGATTTCTTTCCCTTTAATAGATACTATTTTTAATAGCCCAATGGTGTAGTGGTCTATCATCCGGGGCTTTGGACCCCGGGACCGGAGTTCGAATCTCCGCTGGGCTATATTCTTTTAGGGATTTTATGGAATTAGAATCTATTAAAAAAAAATTAGAAAAAATAGATAATACTATTTATCATAAATCTATAGATATATTCGATCGAAATATAAGATTAGGGTTTTCTGAAAAAATATCTTTATTAAGTCTTTTTTTAATGTACATATTAAAATTAAATTTGTATTCTAAAAATGTACAAAAAGAATTAATTGAAATAATTGAACAAAATATAGAGTTTGGATTAGACAAAATTCACGATTTACAAATAATACATGAAATAGAACAATTAAAAGAAGAAAATATTAAAAATTTATATTATAAAAAGGACCCTAAAATTTATGAAACTCTTTTAACAAAAATAACAGAAATAGATTTAGCATTAGCACTAATGTCTGAAAAAATATATATTGTTAATAATAAAGAATTTAAAGAAGATAAACAAAATGAAAAGTTTTTTTTAGATTTAATTGAAAATGTATATTTACCTATGAGCCATATT
The DNA here is from genome assembly GCA_964565725.1 of uncultured archaeon. Classification (GTDB taxonomy): domain Archaea; phylum Iainarchaeota; class Iainarchaeia; order Iainarchaeales; family 0-14-0-20-30-16; genus 0-14-0-20-30-16. Next base: position 1,521 of record CAZMGA010000033.1, read on the forward strand.
TTTGGAATTCACAAATATATTACAATGTATGAAGATTTTTTAATATCTTATAAACACCCTAAAGAATATAAAGAAGTTTTAGAACTATGTAAAAAAAAATTGAATATTACACAAAACGAATTAAATAATTTAATTCAAGAATTAGAAAAATTTAGATTAAATAAAAATGAAATTATAAAAGGTAGAATAAAAAGCCCAACAAGCGTCTTTAAAAAAATTTATGATCGAAATAAAAAACCAGAAGAGATAATGGATTTTGTAGCTATAAGAATAATTACTAATACAATATCAGATTGTTATAGTTGGTTAGGATATATATACAAAATTTGGGAACCAGTTTTATCAAGATATAAAAACTATATTTTAAATCCTAAAGATAATGATTATAAATCAATTCATATTGTAGTAATAACAAAAATTGGGCCTGTAGAAATACAAATTAGAACACATAATATGCATAAATTTGCTGAATATGGTGTTGCTGCACATTGGATATATAAAAATAAAAATTTAAATTCTACAAAGTATAATAAATTAACAAAAATTATTAATCACAAAGATTCATTTTTAGGAAAAGGATATATTTTTGTATACACTCCAAAAAAAGATATAATTTTATTAGATAAAGGATCTTGTGTTGTTGATTTTGCATATGCTATACATACAGAATTAGGAAACACACTAGATAGTGCAGAAATTAATGGTTTAAAAGCAAATTTAAATACTATTTTAAAAGATAAAGATTTAATTAAAATTTACACATTTAAAAATAAATTACCTAGTAAAAAATGGTTAGATTTTGTTAAAACAAATAAAGCAAAGGAAAAAATTTGTGAAATTTTAAATATTAAACACGAAACGAAAAAAAAATTAAAAGAATCTCAAAATAGATTGTGGGAAAAAATAATTGTTGCAAAATGTTGTAATCCATTTATTGATGAAAATGTAGGTATTTATAAAACAACAAAGAGAAAATTAATATTACATTCAAAAGAATGTTTGGAAAAAAATAATTTAGAATATTTTTATACTGGCGAATCTATAAAAAAGAATTTTTTATTAAGTAAAACAATAGAAATAAAAACAAGAAAAATAAATGAAGATTTAATTAATGAAATATCCAAACTAATTAATGTAGAATTAAACATAAAAAAAGAAAAAAAAGCTATTATATTTTCTATGAATTTTGAAAATAAAGATCAATATTTAGAATTAAAAAAAGAATTATTAAAAATTGAAAATATAAATGAAATTAATTTAATTTAAAATTTTTTAATTTAAAAAATACAAAATAAAAATTAAAAAAAGTTATTAAAACTAATAACTTTTTGCAAAATAAGTTTGTTTTGCGTTTTTACCACACCAAACACATTTTTTATCTGCTTTTTCACCAAAAGGAATACATCTTGTACTCAAAGAAGTTTTTTCCTTAATTTCTTCTTCACATTCTTTACAACCACAAAATGGAGCTAAAATATATTTATTTTGTTTTGCATTTTCAATAAATTCTTCTTTTGTATTTATTTTTGTAATTAATGCATTTTGTACTTCTTTTGCTTTATTAAATAAATCAATTGGCATTTGTTTTAATTCTTTTTTTATAGTATCTTTTAATTTTATTAATTGTACAAAATTCTTTTGTAATAAATCTCTTCTTACTAATACTACTTGTTTATTTTCTATATCTTTTGGACCAATTTCAATTCTTAATGGAACACCTTTTAATTCCCATTCAGCAAATTTTGCACCAGGAGTATAATTTTCTCTACTATCTAAAAAGGCACCAAATTTTTTCAATTGTTTTTCTAATTTTTTTGCTTCTTGTAAAACTAATTCTTCTTTACCTTTAATTAAAATTGGAACTATAACTATTTTTTGAGATGTTAATGCTGGAGGAATAATTAAACCTTTATCATCACCATGCATTAAAACTACAGAACCAATTAATCTTGTTGAAAATCCCCATGATGTTTGATGCCCTAATTGTTTTTTACCATCTTTATCTAAATATTCTACACCAAAAGCTTTTGCAAAACCTTGTCCTAAATAATGTGCTGTACCCATTTGTAAAGATTTAGCATCAGGCATTATACCTTCAATAGTATAAGTATTTTGTGCACCCGCAAATCTTTCCTTTTCTGTTTTTTCACCTTTTATAACAGGCACACATAATAAATTTTCAGCTAATTTTGCATATTCATCTAAAATTTTTAAAGATTCTTTTTGCGCATCTTTTTTATTAGAATAAACACAATGACCTTCATGCCATAAAAATTCTTTTGTTCTTAAAAATAATCTTGT
>CAZMGA010000034.1:0-2452 GCA_964565725.1 uncultured archaeon
TTTAACCCAAACCTTTATATATATGTATTATTATAAATATAATATAATTATTAATATGGTGATGTTATGCCTGTAGAATATGATGAATTTAAAGGAAATAAATTAATAAAATTATTTTCTGAATCTGATGCCGAAAAAAAATATCCTTTTAGTTTTGGAAAAACTAAAGCTAAAATAATAATGGAAAATATAAAAGAAATAGAAAAATTTGCAAAAGATTAAATTTAATATTTAAATAAATAGAGATTTTTTATATTAATCTCTTATTTTATATTTTTACTTTTTATAATTTAAATTATACATTTAAATATTTACTATTATATTTGTTTATGTCTGAAATTATTAAAAAAACAGAAAATAAATATCTAATTAAAAAACAAGATAAAATGTTAACTAATGCTGAATTGTTTCTAAATGAAAAATTATTAAAAAAAATAGATAAAGATGCAATTCAACAAATAATAAATGTAGCTTTATTACCAGGTATTATTGGTAATGTTTTAGGAATGCCTGATATGCATTCTGGTTATGGTTTTCCTATTGGTGGGGTTGCTGCTTTTGATTATGATAATGGTGTTGTATCTCCTGGGGGTATAGGTTTTGATATTAATTGTGGTGTAAGATTATTAACATCTAATGTAAAAGAAAAAGATATTAAAAAAAACAAAACAAAAATATTAGATGAATTATTTTCTGCTGTGCCTTCTGGCGTAGGCATTGATAATAAAGATAAATTATCTAAACAAGAGTTTATAGATTTAGTTTTAAATGGAATTGATTGGGCAATTAAAAAAGGTTATGCTACAAAAGAAGATAAAGAATGTATTGAAGATTATGGTAAATTAGAAGCATCTGAAAAATATTTATCTCAAAGAGCTATATCTAGGGGTTTATCACAAATAGGAACTTTGGGTTCTGGAAATCATTTTTTAGAAGTGCAAGTTGTAGAAAAAGTTTTTGATAAAGATTTAGCAAAGTTATGGAATTTAGAAAAAGATAATTTAACAGTAATGATTCATACAGGATCAAGAGGTTTTGGACATCAAATTGCAACTGATTTTATTAAATTATTTTTGGATTCTCAAGATAAATTTGATTTTTATTTGCCAGATAAACAATTGGCATGTGTGCCAATAAATTCAAAAGAAGGTAAAGAATATTTATTATCTATGAATGCTGCTGCAAATTTTGCCTATGTTAATAGACAAATGATTTCTTATAAAGTACAAAAAGTATTTGAAAAATATAACATTAATTTAGATTTACTATATGATGTTGCACATAATATCGCAAAAAAAGAACAATATAAAATTGATGGTTATACAAAAGAAGTTTTAGTGCATAGAAAAGGCGCAACTCGTGCTTTTTCTGCAGGAAATAAGTTATTACCTAAAAAATATATTAAAACAGGTCAACCAGTTATATTGCCTGGATCAATGGGCACTTGTTCATATGTTTTAGTTGGAGACAAAGCTGAAGAATTATCTTTTGGAAGTGTTGCACATGGTTCAGGGAGAATAATGTCTAGAAGTAATACTATAAAAAATTTAACTTATGAAAATATTTTACAAAATTTAAAAGATCAAAATATTGAAATAAAAACCCAAACAAAAAAAGGTATTGTTGAAGAAGCCCCTCAAAGTTATAAAGATGTTTCTCAAATAGTAGATGTGTTAGAAAAGAATAAATTAGCAAAAGCAGTAGTAAAATTAAAACCAATTATGGTAATGAAGGGTTAGTATGTTTGAATATTTAGAGCATAGTTCAGATATTAAGATAAAAGTAAAAGCAAAAACAGAATTGACTTTATTCAAAGATATAACAAAATCTGTAAATGATTCTTTATTTTATTTGTTCAAATCTAAAGATATAAAAGAAAAGAGATTAAAAGTAATAAAATTAAAAAATAAAGATTATAGCCAATTAATAAGAGATTATATTGATGAATTATTATATTTAGGAAATGAAAAACATTTTGCAAGCAAATTAATTGGTTTAAATATCACAAAAGTAAAAGAATATTTTGTTTTGTGTGCTGAATTAGAATTAACAAAAGTTTTATCTAAGAATTATAAAACAGAAATCAAAGCAGTATCTTTCAATGTAATTTACAAACAAAATGAGAAAACAAAAGAAAGAATCTGTGAATTTATTTTAGATGTTTAAAATCTTCTAATATTCTTTCTAATTTTCGAATATAAATTATTTTTAAAACTGGATTACTTAACTTAGAAAAAATTTTGTGAAATATGTTTATAGTTTTATCTAATTCATTTTTATTTTTTGCTTGTTCCAAATAAAATCTTATATTAGAATCTTTAAAATAATCATTTAAATTTAGATTTGTTTTTCTTAATATTTTTTGCACTACTAAAAAATCAATATCTATAATATTTAATTTTGAATTTGAAACTTCTAATAAATCAGGAGGTATAGTATAACCTTTATCTAA